>CACXQO010000018.1 GCA_902769815.1 uncultured Bacteroidia bacterium
TAGGCCTCATCCACTACTTGGTGCATAGGCGTAAGGGGTTCCAATCCGTAAGGCCCTGTCCCGGGCTTGCGCGGACGACCCGGCAAACCACGGCTGCCGCCATACACCTCGCCGTTGTTGTGGCCATTTGAACCGGGAGAGCCGATGATGCCGCCGTTGATGTTGACATAAGTGTGGCCGCCTGACGCGATGCCGATGACAGTATGGTTATCCGGATCTTGGGATCCTTCTTCAGTAAAAGTGCCCACCATAGAGATAAGTCCACCGCCATACACACGGTTGTAAATCAGAGCGTTGTCTTGTATGGTGACATGTGTGTTGCCATACACACGGCCAGAGGTGTAACAAAATTTCGGATTAGCAAACCAAGAAATAAAGTCTGTGCCCTTGCCGCCGCCAAGCACGTTGCCACGGGGAATCTCGCGACCCACGCCAAACTCGTCTTCAGCCGTTTCGGAATCCTTTACGACAAGCGTGTAGGATGCGCCCGAGTACTCACCCGGATTGTCAGCAATTTCAGAAGCAGGAACCTGATATTCACCTGCGTCATGCAACGGCACACCGCCAACGATGGCATTTCCACCAACGATGACGTTGGTGCCTTTCTGCACATGGCCGTTCTCGCCGCTGCCGAACACGTTCAGCACTTGGGCATTGCCGCTGATGGTGACCTCGGTGGTGTCGACAAAGGAATGGTCTCTCAACAAGCCGCCCGAAATGCCTCGGCTCGAACCGAACACCCAACCCTCGTTTGCGCCAAGGTACTTGAATGCCGAGTCGATATAATCCGCTTGGGACAATGCAGGCTTGTTATAAAACGCCCTTGCGCTGTCCAATTCGGCTGGGGTTGGGCTGGTGAGGTCGGTTTTCTTGGGTCCGATAAGAGCGTTGCCCTGAACATTGACCACGGTATGTCCACCTGAAGTATAAGTAGCCACACCATTATTGGCGGAATACATACCCACCGAGGCCATGTTGCCGCCGCCATACACCGCACGACGCACCACGGCATTGCCTTGGATGGTGACGCTGGTGTTGCCTTGCACTCGACCCGCATTGATGTCAAAAATGGGGGCGTTGTTATTCGGATTGTGGCCGATTATCTTATAGCCATTGCCGCCGCCGTACACATTGCCGTAATCGACACGGGTGGTGACTTGCATTTGTTTGTCCGCCACGCGATGCTTCAATCTCAGCGTATCGCCAATCGTGCCGCCATTGACGATGACGGAGGTGTTGCCCGTACCGTCGGCGGTCTTCACCACCTCGCCGATGTTGCCGCCGCCGTAGACGTTGCCTTCGATGACTACTTGCGCCGAGGCCATGCCACCCACAAGCAGCATGCCCAACAGGAAAAATGTCCTGCATCTAAAAATGATACTCAACATATTCTTATTTTTCATCACTTTTTTCTTTTTGGTATATAATGTTATGGTTGTTGTATTCGTTCAAAAACCGCTGACAGTGTGGTACCATCCTGTCCAGTACCCATAATAAATGTTGTGGTCGGTGAAGAAGGACTGCTCACGCTCGCTCCTAATCCTTCAACATTCCATCTCACAAACCGGTAGCCATTGTCAGGCGTGGCCTCGATGTTGAGCAATGCGCCTGTAGTAATTGCCGAGCCGGTTTCAACAATTTGACCCATTCTGTCTTTGACGGTGAAGGTGCCGCCTTGCGATTGGGCATAGGTGAGCACACGAGTGCTTGTTTGCTCGAAGACCGCCTTTATGCTGTGGGTGCCCGTTGAGCTGCCAATGGTAAAGGTAGTGGAAGCCAAACGGCTATCACCTAAGGTGCCATTTCCTTCAGTAACCTCCCAGCGGTTGAAGATATAGCCGTAGACACTGGCAATGGCTTCGATGTTGAGCACTGCGCCTTCGCTAATGTTGCTATTGTTATTCACGGTATTGCCGAAGCCGTCATAGGCAACTACGATACCGCCTCCTACAGGTTCATAAGAATAGGAGAAGGTATGGGAGTTGGGAGCGGTCGTGAAAATCGCTTGCACTTCGGCATCGGTTGTTCCCATGGTGAAAACGGTGGAAGTCGCATTGGGATTCGCAATGACACCTTCTCCGCTGACAACCTGCCAATGATCAAACTTATAGCCGTAGATGTTGGTAATGGCCTTCAGCTTGACGTCAAGGTTTTCACCGATTTGTTCGCCATTGACATCATGGCCGATACTGTTGGTCACATAGATTTCGCTGATGTTGTCACCCTCGGCGGTAACTTTAGATGCGCTAAAGGTATGCGTCAGGGGAACGACAACCACTTCGGGGCTGCCGGTGATGTCACCCAAGTTGCCGCCGCCAAACACATCACCCAAAATAGTGACTGGCGAGTTGTTGCCGTCGCCAACGATCACTCTCGGGCTACTATTGACGTTACCGTGGTTGCCGCCGCCAAACACGTTGCCTTCATAATGCTTCGGGCTGGGGTCGTCCGCGCTTGGGATAATGGGAAGGTCGGGTGCATCACCGCCGACGGTAGCCTTGAGAATTTTGATTTCGGGAGAATAAGTGTAATTACTATTGATGCCATTGTTAAGATTTACAGGTTCATAGCTTGTTTGGTTGCCACCGCCGTAGATGTCGCCAATAAACAATCCACAATCGTTGTCACAACTATGGATGGTGATATTGACCCTACCCGTCACGTTGCCGTTGACATCGCAAGCGCCGTAAAGGGTGCCAATCGTGCCGCCCAAAATGGTCAGGTTGACGTGGCCTTCAATTTCGTCAGGAGTAGCCGGATCGTCCTGAATATTTGACACATAGGTTTCGTCCTCAGTGGTTTCAGGGTCGTCTTTACTGCCTTTCGAGCCGCCAAACACATTTTCGAATATGCCGCCCTCGATGGTGAGGTTGATGTTGCCATAGATTTGCGCCTTGTTGCTGCCGCAGTACAAGTTGACGAATTTCATTATCTTTTCAGGATCGTTTTCGCAATAGATGATTTCAGAAATAGGACCGAAAATGTCCGCTTGGTTGGAACCCATGTAGTGGTCAGACACAATCGCGCTACCACAGTCGCCCTCAAAGTTTTCCATACTGATTTCACCGGCTATGTCACCATGAAGGTTACTTCCGTTGAAGAGCGCATTGATAATGCCGCCGCCAAGACGGATGTTGATGCCGCCTGCACCGATGTCGGCAGCGCCAAACTCGCCGTTGCCGCCGCCAAACACCTGATTGAAACGGCCTCCGTCGATGGTGAGTTGCACGCCATACACTTCTGCTGCATTGCCGCCACCGAAGAGTCGGTTAATCGTGTTTTCACAACTGTAGACATGCACGACGATATTCTTGCCGATAACTTCATAGTCGGCTCGGTTGCCGCCACCGAAGACTTGGTGGATGGCATAGCCGCCTTCGGTGTTGGTCCACACATTATCAGCAGTATGCAAAGTTTGGAACACATCCACATGCACCTCGCTCTTTGGCGAGCCGTTCAGGTTGTTGCAGCCATACACGTCGCAGTTGACGAGATTGGCTTTGCCTGTGTATTGGTTTATGCCTGAACCACGACCGCCTACATTGACGTACACGTTTCCGTAAACGTATGCCTCGATGTTTTCAGTAGCGCCGTCGACTCCTACCTTTTGTCCTAAGCCGCCACCATAGACGCCACCATTGATGGTGCCATTGCGAAGGTTGACGGTGGTGGTAGTGGTTTCACCTGGGGTGTTTTCGTCGGCAGTGTTGACATGTCCTAAAGCCGAGCCGCCGTAAAGGTCGCCATATAAAACCAATCCCGTGTTTTCCAGGTCTCTATCATCGCCGAAGTTGACGGTGACGTTGCCTGTGACCGTGGTCGCCGAACCGTAGCCGCCACCATGTACATTGGCAGTGTTATCATCACTCACGCCAACGGTGCCGCCGGTAAGTTCCACGAGGGTGTAACCGCCCACGTTGCCTGCTTGGTCGCAGCCGCCGTAAACGCCTTTGCCCAAACCCGTGACGGCATCACTATCAGTGCCGATGTTGCCGCCCTTGATGTAGACCTCGGTATTGGCCGTGATGTTGGCCTGCTTGCCGCCACCCACAACTTTGTGAACTACTGTACCATTGTTGACATTGATTTCAGTGCTGCCTGCCACAGGTGCCAACTCGCCGCCGCCATACACGCTACCCGAAACGTAAGCCGTGAAGTCATCGGTGCTCAGGCCATCCGGGAGGTCGGCAGGAAGGTAGCTTGACATAGCTCCAACATAACCGAAGCTGACTGTCGGGTGGGCAGTCACCGTGGCCGAGGCACCGTAGGCACCACCAAACACATTACCTCTAATGCCTTCTTCTCGGGCAATGTGCATCACATTGACCACTGGTTTTGCATTGCCGCTTGGGTTATAAGGTGTCAGATTGCCGCAGCCATACACATTGGTGAGGTCGAGGCCGCAGGTGCCTCCAAAATCAATCACGTTAACAGTGATGTTGCCCGTGATGTTGCCGTTGATGTTGGAGCCACCGAAAGCGTTAGTGATGTTGCCGCCCTCCAAATTAAGGGTGACGTTGCCGTCGATGTCGGCAGCATCGGCATCGGTAGTTCCTTCCCTACCTTTCGAGCCACCAAAGACTTTGGCAATAGTGCCGCCGCGCACATCGAGAGTGACATCGCCTTCAATGTCGGCCAACTTTGATCCGCCGTAAGCTTCGGCAATCGTTCCAGAACCGCACTTGATGATGGAATAAACGCCACTGTTCGTAGTAAGTGGTGCTAAGTTACATCCGCCATAGAACTCTGCAATGTACTCCGCACAACCCGATTCGTTGTTAACTTCGGTGTACATCTGGCCAGCAATGTCACCAGAACTGTTGCTGCCGCCAAAAAGGGAGTTGATGGTGCCGCCCATAACGACCAAATTCGTACCGCCACTGCCAATGTTGGCCGCAGAGACTTCACCGTTGCCGCCACCGAAAACGTAATCCATACGTCCGCCTTGTATGGTATTCACCACACCAACGGCTGCCGCAGCATTGCCACCCGAGAACACCCTACGGATGGTGTTCAAACAGTTGTGAACAAATACTTTGGTCCTTTTTGTTGAGTTTTCACCTCCAGCAGGAGCATAGTTGGCTTGGTTGCCACCGCCAAACACTTCGTCGATGGCATAGGAAGCATCGTTTCCACTGTATGACGCTGTATAAATGTCGCCTTCCAGATAATCACTGAAGTTGAAGGCTGTCTTCCACACATCCACCCTCACGTCGTCTTGAGGCGAACCGTTCTGGTTGTTGCAGCCGTAAATGTCGGCA
The DNA here is from genome assembly GCA_902769815.1 of uncultured Bacteroidia bacterium. GTDB lineage: Bacteria > Bacteroidota > Bacteroidia > Bacteroidales > F082 > Limimorpha. The sequence continues at coordinate 5,262 of CACXQO010000018.1, forward strand.
TCCCTAAGGTCGATGAAGCACTCGTCTTCTTCTTGGGTCGCATTGCTGATGGTGACGAACACCTTACCATAGACCTTGGCTTCGATGGCACTAACACCACCTTGTTCATCAGCTTTTCTACCGAGTCCTCCGCCAAAGAGGTTGCCGTGCAAGGTGCCATTAAGGAAGCTGACAGTCGTGGAATTGTTGCTGTTCGTATTGACGCTACCAAAAGCCGAGCCACCATACACATTGCCGTAGATGAGCGGAAGTCCAGTCCATGGGTCGTTAGGGGTATAGGGTGCCTTCGGCCCGATGTTGACGATAACATTACCGGTAGTATTGGTGGGCTGACCGAAGCCACCACCAAACACTTCGGCGATATGAGTGGCATCGGCACCCACTTGGCCACCAAGAAGGTCGACGCGAGAAACACGACTAATGGGGGCGCTTGCAACACTATCAGCCAATTTTTCTGTCTCGGATTCATCAGTATACACTTCATAATGAGTACCCGATACACCAGTATTATCAACTAATTTGTAATAATAGAAACCGTTGCCACCAGCATAGATATTGCCATTCACCTGACCGCCCGTGAGAACCACAAGCGAGGTGTCGCCCACCATGCCGCTGATGTCGCAGCCGCCAAAGAGCATCGCGGGGACAGCAGGCTGTCCTTCGACGCCTTCCACGAGAACCAAGCTGTTGTGGTCTACATTGTTCATGCGGCAGCCGCCGTAAACGGCATTGCTCACCACGGCATCAGGAATGACAACAGGAGCATTAGGAGTGGCTTGGTATGAGCTACGCAAGCGCACCATGCTACCCACATTGTAATAAGTCTTGCCGCCAATGTTGAAATTCTTGCCCGTGGTCATGGCACCTTTGTTGCAACCGCCATACACGGTGCCCACTTGGCCATGCAGCAAGATGATGTCAGGTACCAAGGGCACGTTTTCTGTTTCCACAACATTATCCTTATTGTTGCCGCCAAAAATCGTACCCACTTGGTCGTATGCAAGAGGATCTTTAACATTGAGGAATACCGTGATAGAACCAGTCACCGTCACACCGTTGCCACCGCCATACACCGTATTAATATGGCCGCCATTGGTGCCGTCATTGTTGTTGCCGGTGATGTTGATGTCGACGAAAGTGTTGGTCTGGATAGGTTTGTCATTGAACTGATCTTGGTCATCGTATGAACAATAGTCACCCGCAGGAATGACATCATCACCGTTTACATAGTCGTAGTCGCCGTTGCCACCGCCATACACCGTATTGATGTCGGGCTTGCCAGTAAGGCTAACGTATGTGTTTACCTCCGACAAAGAGGTGTAACCATCGGAGGCAATATCATAACCCGCAGGAAATACGCGGTTGGAGATTTGACCTACCTGTCCCGAACGGTCGTTGCCGCCATAAAGGGCACCGTCGTACTCATCCGTCATACCGATTTTACCTCCCGACACGATTACCTCGTTGCCACCCAAGATGGAGGCCATATTACCGCCACCGAACACATTGCCCACTACTTCACCGCCATCCATGCGCAACGATGCCAAGCCCACAAATTGTGGGAAGGTCCTCTCACCTACTGTGGCATCAGTAAATCCTACAGGTGCCATGTTGCCACCGGCATAGACATTACCTTTAATTAATGCGGTTCCAGTAATAATAGCATGGGTCTCGTTGTGAGTGGGAATGGCCCAACCTACATAGTTCTCAGGAGGACAATAGTTGACACCTTCAATATAGCTGATACCGTTGTTGCAGTGGTAGAAACCATTACTGCCTCCGAAAAGATTGTTATAGACGACACCGCCTGTTGCCTTGACGTAGGTGCCACCTTGAACAGCCTGATATGCTTCCGAAGGTGGATTGCTGGACACATTCGGGTTGACACGTGTGCTACCCACATCGCCACTGATATTGCAGCCGCCATAGACGGTGCCTACATGCCCATTCATGATTTCCGTCCATGTGCTGTAGTCCACATTGCTCTTCTGGCAGCCGCCGTAGAGGAAGTCGATGAGGATATTTGGGCTGTCCATCTGAACGTGGGTGCCGTATTTTACATTCATACTTACGGGATCATTGCCGTATGTGTTTGGGGCCATTATCGTAGTCTCTTCTTGAGCCAGCATATCACCCTCGTTGCCACCGCCATACACGGTGCCAATGCCTCCCGAGGTAAGGATAAGGTTCGGTATGCCTGACATGGAAGCCCTGTTGTTGCCGCCAAAGAGTGTGCGTACATTGTAGATGCCGGAACGGTCCCAGCCATACCTGCCATTGATGGCATTGTTGGTCAAGTCACCTTCCGAATATTCTCCGATGGCATTTGTGTAAACTTTGCCGTATGCACCGGTGTTATCATCATAAGCGCCCAAAGCGCATTGTACTTTTACTTCGGTTGAGCGCACGTCGGCTTCATTGCCGCCGCCGAAGATGGTGTCGATCTGGCCACCTTCCACTGTGACGAAAACATTCTGGCCTTGCACCTTGTTGCCGCCGCCAAAGAGGTAGCCGATGCCAAAGTCACGGCCAAGAACACCGTCGTGATAGTTGGCATCTATTTCGGTAGACGTATTGGTGACCGTGATGCGTTCCTGGGATTGGTATCCCAACGAGCCGCCATAGTTGTTACCTCCAAAGACGGTGAAGATAGTGCCACCATTAATGTTGATAGTCACATCATTGCTCGTTGCATTCAGGATGGCGTTTTTGGCACCACCAAAGACGGAATCGATCTTAACGTAATCGTTGGTCACCGTGATTTTGGACTTTTTGATGGTAGGAGAAACAAAGGTCACATCCTCATCGGTAGTATTGGTCCAAACCGTCTCGCCCAACTGCTGATTAATTGTCATTTCCACAATGCTATCGTTGGGAGCAATGGTGTACACCGTATTATATGAAGCCGGCTCAAAAGAGGTGCCGTTGTAGGCATAGTAGCCGTTGCCGCCGCCATAGACGTCACCAATCCTTATGGGAGCATTGGTAGTGCCAAAATCATCAAAGCCATCGGGGTCGTCGGCTTCAACACCTATGGTGATGGTTGCGCCGTCGTTGCCCTCCACCGTTCTGGCAATGTCGTTGCCGCCATACACAGCATGGATGCTGTCGCAGTTGATGATGGCCACTGAGGTATTGCCGCCCACGTCGCCCATACGGCCACCTCCAAACACGGCACCGTAAACCAGCAGACCAGCTTCCCCTTTAGATATAAAATCAAATGTAGCGGCATCGTTAATATCAAGATATGCACCATTGCAATAGGCCACAACCTTATAATAATAATGTGTATTGTAAGCCAACCCAGTAAATGTATAGGAGCTGACGTCGCCTACTTCATAATACTCCGTCCACGTATTGGGATCCGTGGTCAAATACACCCTATATTGCGAAGCGGTAGGATACCACGACACGGTGACGCCCTCGTAGCTAACCACAGGATTGGCCGCCTGTCCCGGGTTGAGGCACTCCGACCTCAGCGAGATGGTAGCGGTGCGCTCCTGTGTGGACAACTGGCCTTGGCTATCTACATAGGTCACGGTAAGCGTCAATGTCGCCGTGTGGTGTCCGGTGGTGTTCGGCCTGTTATAATAAATCGTCGGCGTTTCAGAATCGGTGCTTGTATAATGCTCTGTTTCATCAAAGGAGATGTAAAAAGCCCCATCGCCTGTAATCGTCCACTCCAATGACACATAGCTTCCACTATATTCCGTCGCCGAAGGTGCAAAAGTCCCGTGATCCACGCCGCCATAGTAATTGTGCGTAACTCCTTCAAAAACGTAGGTGGTATATGCAGGAGTATAGCTTCCAGCGGTTACTTCACCAGGGATGGTTATAGAAGGAGAATAACTCGTCCCAAACTCCATCGTAAAATCCTGCAAATCAGGGAGCAAACCACTGGTGATACCTGTTATTTCTTCGTCATACTCGGTAATCGACACAGAGCGGTACCTTGAGCCATTGGGAGGAATATTATAACTGCTTGCCGCTGACAGTTCCCAAGTGCCATTATCGTATTCCACCCAATACACCTCCCAGCACTCACCACCTAAAGAATGATTATTCTCATTAAACCAATGCCAACTATGATTACACCCTGAATAATCAACACCCGTATATTTGTGACCACGAGCCACGCCTGCACCATATTGGTCTGGATCCCAGTCGTAGAAATAGTAAATCTGGTCCGTGTTTCTCAGCAATTGGATGGACGGCAAATTTGCGGAAAGCGAAAGTTGGCCATTGGCCTGCAACGGAGCCGCGAGGAAGCGGTATTTGCCATAGCTGTCAATGAAATAGTAGTTGTGGTGAAGACCAAGAACATTGGCAGTGTTGCCCGAATGCCATAAGCATGTGGCGGGGTCGAACGAGGCGGCATCCTGCAAGCTCCAAATAGTGGTGTCGTTTTCAGCGTCGTATGTTCCAACATGCGCCAGATAATGGTCGCCTTTTTTGATGACATGCAAGGGGTCATTCTGCGCCGCAACACTTCCGGCAAAAGCAAAGAGCAACAGGCAGCAAACTGCCAGCTTGCGTACTACATTCTCCATATTTATGCTTTTTCTCTTCATTTTCAGATGATGTATATTCAGTAGTTCTTTCATTGTCGTTTCCTCTTGTATTCAACTCATTCTCAAACTCATGGTTGTGGCGTCACACCGTTGATAATCACTTTAGTGTCGCCGCCGACCCTTCCCATGTTGCCGCCACCATAGATGTTGCCGAGCACCTTGGTGCGGCCCAAGATTTCGACCAATGTGTTGCTAAGCGACTTGCTTTCGTTGCCACCGCCAAACACATTGCCATTGACCGTAGTATTGCCGTTGAGAGTAATGGTGATGTCACCCGTCACGTTGCCGAGGTCAGCCAAGGTGATGTCCTTACTTGTATAGAGTATATGGTTTGTAGCATCAGCTATGTTCTGTTGCTGCGGTGTACCCTGCTCCCAAGTGTAGGTTTCTGAGGATGGTGGAATCGGGCCGAAGTCGGAGAACACACTTCCTTCGCCGTAATACGTGGACAAAGGACTAGTCTGGGTTGCTGAATACACCTCCACTTGGTTTGACACTGCCTTATAGCCTCCCCCAAAAGCGCTGCGACCTATGGTACAGTCCGTAAGCGTTGAGGTTACCGTTCCATCCACTGTACCCTGGCAGCCTGCGCCGTAAAAGCTGCGCTCTACGGTGCAGTTAGTGAGGGTGTTGGTCACGCTACCCGTCTTGGCCAATGAGAACGAGGCATAGCCAGTATAGAAACGCTCTACTACGGCATAGCCTCTCGAGTGCAAGATGTATTCATACTTATAGCAGTTGCCGATACCATAGCCAGCCTTGTAATCCAATCGGCCAACAGTATTGGATGAATTCAAATAGCATTGGCTAAAATAATCACTATTATAACTAAAATTAGTCCAAGTGGGTTTGCTGTTGAAGCGTGTAGTCACATCCTTATCATTAGTATAGGAAATGGCTGTGCCGCCAAATCCGGCTCCATAATACTCGCGGAAGGTAGTAGTGTCGGCCGTGGTGGTGACCGTCATGCCTGGTTCCATATCGCCAAACTCTGGACCGCCACAGTAGAAATCCACAAAACTATTGTTGACAGTCACATTGATAGTTCCCGTAATGCGGGCCTTCGAAGTGGTTCCCCCACCAAAGAAACGATAGATACGGGCATGGTCAATCTTGGCCGTCAAATTCACGGTGCCAGGATTGTCACCAGTGTTGGAACTGGTTTCAACAGGCGGTTCCATATAGGCGCCAAGGAATTTATGGATGCGGCCTCCGGCACACCAGAAATAGATATTCTTGCCGTAAGCTTTTCCTTTACCATAACCAGTCATAAAGCACTGCTCAATCTCACCACCCGTCACATTGACAGGAACAAGGGTATTAGTTTTGCTCTCTGCACTGTGGTTGCCAGGATAGAATTCTTTTATGTACGCTTTTCCGCCTATTTGGTAATACTTCAACTTTGTGCATGGATTTGCACGGCTGCGAACCATTTGGGTGTAATACCCGCCATTGATAATGCAGCGGTAATTCCTAGTGTCGTCATCACTACTGTCGAAATTATTAGATTCTATTTCAAACTGGGCAGCACGGGAGATGCTGGTCTCCGTTATCTCAAACCATCCATGGGGTTTATAAATGGGAATGTTGGGATAGTGGACGCTACCATGAAGATGCGAGGACATACCCAAAGGAACCTGTGCTATGAAGTCGTAACGTGTTGGTGGCACAGCGGGGCGGTCCACTGTGTTGTTGGAATACAAGGCGTAGTCGGGCTCCTGGTTGTTGTCAGCATCGATGCTCATGATGGTGTAGCCTTTTTGCAACAACCCACCCGATATGGCCTCGCCATCCCAATGGTAATTGCCTATCAGCACCACCGCCTGCTCGTGGACAGAGCCTTTAGCAAGCATTTGTCCCAAAGCAGCATTCAAGGAATGGTGGACAGTTTGGCCATGAAAAAAGTTAGGTGTGGAACCTGCGAGGCCTGTCCGCTCTTTGTAGCCAGCAGCAGCAGCAGTGTTATTATCAGCAGTACCATATCCATTGTATGCAATCTCATAGTTTTCGTCGCACAGGTAAAATGCCGTAGCGAAGTTGGCAGTGATTTCGATACCCGTGACGCCATAAGGCACAACATAGTTGCCTCCCTGGGCAAAGATGAAGCCCGTGTTGGAATAAAGGTCTTTATTGGTGCAATTACGGTCGGAAACATTGTAGTAGTTATTATCACTAATACTAGTAGCACCAGGTGTGCCACCTGTAAAATCAGTAATCTTCCAGCCTGTGCAAATCTTGGTATAATCTGTATTCACCTCAAACTCATTGGCAAAGGGCAGCACCACCTTGCCCCAGGTGAAGTCATAGTTCAACGTATCCATATCCGTGATGGGCAGACTGACAGAATGGGTATTATTACCAATTTTGACGGATACCGACAGATAGCCATTTTCACCCATCTCGGTGAGCAACTTTCCTGCATAGTCGTCGGTGGTGGAAGGCAGATTGTTATTGGTCGATGTCGGTGTGGTTTGCGTGTTCTTCGGCCAAGGCTCTATAATAGGATAATCGGCCACATCCTTCTTTAAGGCCCAGTGTCCTATCTCGGCAATATCGGCATCAGCGATCTCAGCCATGTCATTGCACGATGCGCCACCAAAGAGGAAGAAAGCTGCCAACTCACGATGGGAATTAAGGATATGGCGGAAGAAAGGAAAGCGTATCAGATATTCATCTTCTTCTATAGGCAACTGGTCATTTAATTCTGTGTATTGCAGTCCTGACCAATAGCGCCAGTAGTTGTATTCAGTATACTTGCCTATATTGTTCACATGGATGCCGCCATAGACAGGCGAAATATTCGAGGCATCCGTCACATTGCCGTACATCATGCAAAGGGCGATACGCACATTGCCAACGGTTCCGTCGGAAGACACCGTGCCTTCGTTTTTGCCCACGATGCCAGCGGCATAGCTGCTGCCGCTCACGTTGGCAAAATTGTAGCAGTTCACCACGCGCACCGACGAGCCAGCCTGAATCAGCCCGACGAGACCACCCGTGTTGGTGCCTCCGCTGACGCTGCCGCCCCTAACGCCGCAGTTGTAAATCTTGGTGCCGCCTTTTGCCGTGTTGGCGATGGCGCCCACATTGCCGCTGCCGCTGTAAGTAACGCTACTGACGACAACATTCTTGATCACGGCATCTTCGGCCACGCCTACCAACGCATGACCATTGAGGGTAAAGGCATTGTAATCGCCGTCGATTTGGCCTCTGAATGGGGCTTCGGCCGTGCCGATGGGCGCCGAAGAGGTGAACCCTTCGAGAAGAACATAGTGGCCATTCATATTAGTGATATCACTTGACGAGCTGACTTCCACCACTGGATAGTAGTACGCCTCATTGGACATAAGGTAGCCAAGTCTTGTAGCAATTGCCCTAATGACATCCACACCCTCAGCACTAAAGGGATTAACATACGGAGTTGAAGAAGTCGTCGCCTGCGAGCCATTGGTAGTGTAAAATATCGAAGCTCCCGCTGTGGCACAGGTGATGGTGGCAACATTGTCGTTGACTGTGATTACAGGCCTTTCGCAAACGGGGATTTCGTAGGTACTCACTATTGTGGGAAAAAAATCCGAGGGAGCCTTTGCAATGGCTTTGATGACGGTGATGGCATCTGTCAAAGTTATGGGTGTTGAATAAACCGACGAGGTCATGGTAGGCGTTGTTCCATCCGTGGTGTAATAGATGGTGGCACCCGAAGCCGCCGTAATGGTAATGGTTCCATCGAAATTGTTGGTGATGGTCGGAGCGGCGATGGTGGCAGGTTCAAGATAGAAATTAGCGTTGCCATCAAGTGTGGGATAGATACCGATGATTCCCTTGGTGTTGGTGTAACCAGTAGGACCTCCATCCTTGCCAGAAACACCAACAAGGGCGTTGTCGTTACCGCCATTTACAGTGAGGTAGGTTTGGAGGGTTTTTGGCTTGATATTGAAGGCCGTGCCATTGGGGATGAAAGCAAACAACATCTTGTCATCAAGCGAAGACACTCCCTCCAAGTGTACACGCATTCGGTTGGAATTGGTTGAAGTCCTGATCTGGCCGTTAAGCACTATGTATTTACCATCAAAGGCCCGTTTGATATAATAGTAGTCCTGAGTTGGGTGCTTCTCGACAATCCACACAGCTTTTTCGTTGACTTCATAAACACCGTCACGGCATTTATGCGTGGTGAGGAAAGGATTTCCATTGTCAGTGCCCGTAAAGTCATCGACCGGAGCATAATAGCACCATCCTTCCGTGGGGCAAAGGTAGTAGTTGCTGGCAGGTGTACTTGCGTTATAACCAACGCTGCCAATATAATAAATGCCGGAATAATCAGTCTGTCCCCAAGCCCAAAACGGGGCGAGGAAAAGTACGGCAATTAGTGCCAAACCGTATCTCATTCCATTATCCGTTGCAAAATGATTTCTCTTCATAACAATAAGGTTTTTCATTCAACTTATTTATTTTTATAAATAAAAAATGTAATAGCAAAAAACGTGCAAAAGTAGAAAAAAAATCCAAAATAATGTATGCTTATTAGCAGTTTTTCGCCCATTGAGGGGGGGGTGTAAACTGATTGATTATCAATTAATTACAAACAAATTAATAAACTATGGAAAACAAGCAATATATTTCGACCGATTTTTTCACGGAAAATGGAGGATTTTTCAATGAAAAAAAATGCCTTTGTAGACTTTTTTTGCATTGTCACCATATTCCCAAGTGTCAACATTATGTTTTCGCTGCTATAACTCAAGTTCATTTACGACTTAAGGCAAAGGCACACCAAGGCCGCCAAGACCATCAACAAGGGGATGATTTTGCTCTTGATGTTCTGCTCGTGGAAGCCGAAGATGCCGTAGATGAACGACACGACGAGGCGCACGCCGTAGAGGATGAGCGGGATGAGCACTACCACAGCAGCTTCCTGTTTGAGGCCCGTGAGGTAGATTACATCTGCCACGGTGACAAAGACGGCCATAGCCACGATGCCCCAACGCCACTCAAAGGGTTGTTTTTCCCGATTGGGCCTCCAAATGAAGCAGAAAAATACCGCCATCATCAGGAAGTCGTAAATCGTGTACCATGCCTGAATGGTCGACGGCGAAATGCTCTCCTTGCTGAGGAGGAACTTGTCGTAAACGCCACTCAAAGCCACCAAAACCGCAGAGCCGAGAAGCATATACACCCATTTGTTCGACTTGAAATGGATGCCCTCCAACTTGCCCGAACGGTTCATAAAGTAGAACGAAATGATGGCCAAAACCACGCCAGCCCCTTGCAGCCAAGTC
>CACXQO010000019.1 GCA_902769815.1 uncultured Bacteroidia bacterium
TATCAGTGGCACACCCACCATCCGAAGCTCGGTCTTTGGCGGATCGGAGCGTGGCGCCGTGTGGGGTGATGCCAAGGTGAACATCACCGGCGGCACTATCGGAACGGTAGTTACCGGTACCGACCAACAGCAATCGACTTACAACTTCGGCAGTGTGTTTGGTGGCAGCTATGGTATGGATGCCTACACACATCTGAACTTGACCAATCCTTCCCAACAAGTGTTGGATTCCGTCAATGGCTTGGCTGGTCACGTTTATGGCAACACTCTTGTCGACATCACGGGTGGAGCCATTCGTGGCAATGTTTTTGGTGGCGGCGACATGGCCAGCGTGGGTATATGGGACAAGGTATTGGACGGCAATGACAATCTTATCGACATTGTAGCCAAAAACGACCCGGACAGACCTGCTTTCAGGGGCAATGCCACGGTCAATGTCGGTGGTGAGGCCGTCATTGGTCCTTTGGACAACACAGGCTTGAACGCCTACGTGTTTGGCGGCGGCAAGGGCTTCTCCTACGATCCTGATGAATTGCGCAAGGCTTATTCCAATGTCGACAGTACTTTTGTCACCATCAGTGGCGGCAAGATATGGGGCTCGGTCTATGGCGGCGGTTCCGACAGCCATGTGTTGGGAAGCACTTCCGTCATTGTCCACTCAGGAGCCAATATCGGCGACGATGGTCTCTCCACTTGGGACGGCAATATTTTCGGCGGCGGTCGTAACTTCCTTAACTCCAACCACACCAACGGTCGTGTGGCGGGCAATGTCACCATCGATATGGATGGCGGCACCATACAAGGCTCTGTCTTCGGCGGTGGCCGTATGGCCCTCACAGGCGTGAACATGTTGGGCAATCCATACGTGACGGAACATGTTTATGATTCCGCATTCAACAACAAGCCGATTCACGGCTTGGCCACCATCAACGTGAGTGGTACAGCTACTACCGCTAATGGTGTCACCACCTATTCCACCAATATCGGCAATCCCAACGGCAACGACCTGCTGAACGGCAGCAACGAGAGCGTGGGCGACGTCTTCGGCTCTGGAAAAGGCGACACCAAGAACTATGAGGACATCTTGGCCGGTCGTGTGGCCAACACCAAGGTTGGCATCAGCGGCAGCCCGCGCATCTACGGATCCGTGTTTGGCGGCGGCGAAATGGCGGGTGTCGGCTATTGGTATACCGAAGACGGCAAAGCCAAGTTCTACGACAAATCAGGCACTTCCGAAGTGACCATTGGTAGGGAAGGAGAATCCGATAATCCCGTCATCGGCACGGACTATGAGTTCACTCAAGAATATGCCGCTACTAATCCGGAATGGACCATCTATGACGACGACGGCACCATCATCCACACTTGCACCGGCAATGTGTTTGGCGGCTGCCAAGGCGATGTCGATATAACGGCTCCCCACTGGGTTTCGATGGGCCGTTCCAGAAATGCCAAGGTGGTTGTCAACGGCGGCACCATCAAGAGCCGCGTGTTCGGTGGCGCAGAGCAAGGCTCCATGGCGGGCAACACCTCAGTCGTCATCAATGGTGGCACCATCGGCACCCTTGTGACCATGTCAACAAATGGAGGAGGCGGAAACGGTGATGGCAGAGATGGTGAAACCCAATACTACATAGGCGGCGTGTATGGCGGCGGTTACGGCAGCCATAATTCAGCCTACAATGTGACACACAACAACGACTCTACCAACATCAGTTCCGATTTGTTGGCAGGCCGTGTTTATGGCAACGCCCGTGTGGATGTGCTGGGTGGCACGGTGCAAGGCAATGTGTTTGGCGGTGCTTCCTTCGCTTATTTGGGAGGCTACGGAACCAATCCCCATGGCAACACTAAAGTTTACATCGGCAGTGAAAGCCAGATGGGTAACCCCGATGTGGGTACGACCATCTTAGGCGGTGTTTATGGTGCCAACAACTACAACGGCACCCCATACGGCGATGTGGAAGTGCATGTCTATCATACGGCGCACACCGGCCAACCCACTACAGCGGGAGGCAATGCTTATCCTACGGTTCCCGCATCAGGAGCAACTCCAGAATGGTTGGCCACAATCCCGAATGGCACCGACAACTTTGCCCTCTATCAAGTGTTTGGCGGCGGCAACCGAGCCAATTATACGCCCAAACTTGCGGCAAATAAGGCCACGGTACATGTGTATGGTTGTGAAGAGAACACCATCTACGAACTTTATGGCGGCGGCAATGCCGCCGAAATAGGCAGCGCAACGGCAGATTACACCACCAATGCCAATGTCATCATCGAGGGTGGCCGAATACACAGCGTGTTTGGCGGCGGTAACGGCAACCCCGACCCGGCCAATATCTACGGCATCGCCACTACGTCTGTCGAAGGTGGACTTATCGACGAACTCTTTGGCGGCAGCAACGGTTATGGCAATGTCAACGAAATCAATTTGGTTGTCGCTGAAGATTCCGACTGCGAGTTGGCCATTGTCAATGGCTATGGTGGCGGCAACATATCGCCTGAAATTGGCGAAATCATCGCCACCCTCGAATGCTGCTCCAACCCAACCCCATACAACAATTTCTATGGCGGTGCCCACTCGGCAGTCATTTACGGCAATGTCACCCTCAATGTCTATGGCGGTAAGGTTACGAACCTCTTTGGCGGATCGGAAGGCTCACAGGGCATTCCTGCCGACATAAAGAAATATCCCATCGATTGGCAAACTGGAGATTATTCTGACGAGGTGAAAGCATTCATGCAAAGCCATCCGGACCTCGCAGGCACGGGCGGCAATGTGACCGTCAACCTTTATGGCGGCACCCACACCAATGTTTTCGGCGGTTGCGATGTCAACGGCAACATCGAAGGTGTTGTCACCGTCAACGTGCTTGATGTGGAAGACAATTGCCCGCTTAAGATTGCCAACATCTATGGCGCGAGTAAAGAAACTCCATACACTCCAGATGACATCATCGTCGAGGATGTGCCACAAAAGCCGGTTTCACCCGTGATTAATGTGGTGCATATCAAGGATACTGATGGCATCAGTCAGAATGTGTTTGGTGCCGGTAAAGGTAACACGGCAACGGTTACCTCCAATCCTATGGTCAACATTGGCTATAACCATGCTACTATGGCGCAATATATTCCTTTGGATGCCTATGGCGACTCAATCTATCATGTGCAAGGAAGAACGCCGCGTGCTTATGTCAAGGGCAGTGTGTATGGCGGCGGTGAGTATGGTAAAGTGATAGGCAACCCCAGTGTGAATATCAATAGGAGCAACACCGTTGTTGACAATTTCGTCTATGGAGCCGGTTGTGGTAACGACACTGACATTGATTGTGCCAAGGTAACTGGTGGCACCACGGTGAGAATCATAGATGGTTTGATTAAGAGGAGCGTCTTCGGAGGTGGCGAGATGGCCATCGTAACAGGCGACACGAGGATGGAAATGAGCGGCGGCACTGTCGGTTCGTGGGAAACCATAGGAGATGAACAGCGTCTGCATGGTTCTATATACGGCGGCGGCCAAGGCTCACCTAATCCTGTCAACGAACAAAACATGGATGCCGCAGACTACGGTCGAGTGAATGGCAACACTTATATCGACATTTCAGGCGATGCCCACATTCTCAAGGATGTGTATGGTGGCGGCCAGATGGGTTCGGTGGGTAACGGCAACCTTTCCGACAACACCACGGGCGTGGCTCATGTCACCATCAGCGGCGGCCAAATCGGGCCTTTCGTTGCTGATAAGAAGAACGCCAATGTGTACGGAGGTGGACAAGGTGAGGTTGATGAAGATTACATTAGCCATTACATCACCCATGCCAATGTGGACAGCACCTCGGTCATTGTTTGCGACAGCGCACTCATCTATGGCAGTGTTTTCGGCGGCAGCGCCAACGGCCATGTGCTTGCCGGTACCCGCGTCCTCGTGGAGAAAGGCAACAACACCAAAGACAAGAAACCGATTATTGGCACCGATGGTATGCATGGCGGAGACGGTCATGTTTACGGCGGCGGACAAGGTAATACCTCCAACTTCAGTGCTGGCCGCGTGGGCGGCAACACCAAGGTTGTGATGACTGATGGCACCGTCATGGGCTGCATCTATGGCGGCGGCAACGTCGCCCTCACCGGCGTGGATGTGGATGGCACTTTTGCTTCCTTTATCGATGATGACCAAAAGTACGACTCCATTCAGCACGGCATGGCCGAGGTTGTGGTCAGTGGAGGCATCATAGGCAACCCCGCCAACGATGGCCTTGACTTGTTAAGGAGCAACCAAAAACTGGGCAACATCTACGGCGGTGGCCGTGGTGACCCGAACGAATACTTGGAGGATGATTTTGGTCGTGCAGCCAATGCCGACGTCAGCATCAGCGGCAGTCCTACCATTTATGGTTCCGTCTTCGGTGGCGGCCAGATGGCAAATGTCGGCCATTGGAACAATTACTCCGATTGGTATACGACACAAACGGGAACCACCCGTGTGACCATCAACGGCGCTCCACAAATTGGTACGGCACTTGAGTTCGACCATGATAATTATGCGATAGCTGAGCCTCTACCCATAAAGACCTTGTATGATACCATCAATGATGTGAGAATGATCAGCCACACCAGTACGGGTAATGTCTTTGGCGGCGGTCAGGGTGATATGATAATCGACGAGGAAGGTGACGCTGAAGGATTTGAGCAGGGTCACTGCTGCACAACTATAGTCAACATCAACATGAATGATGGCGGCCATATCATGAGCTCTGTCTTTGGCGGTTCTGAGCAAGGCGCAGTTTGGGGCGATACCAAGGTGAAAATTGAAAGAGGTGTCATCGGAACGTCGGGCATAGAGGCGGACAGCTTGGATGTTGATCTTGATGAATGGGTAACTGCTTCAAATCTTTATAGGTTCGGTAGCGTTTTCGGTGGCAGCTATGGCGTGGACAGCTACAAACACTTGCATTCAAACGATGCAGCGGTGGCAGACACCGCTAACTCCTATGCCGGTCGTGTTTACGGCAACACATACGTCAACATCACGGGCGGTTCCATTTGTGGCAACGTGTTCGGTGGTGGCAACATGGCCAGTGTGGGATATTGGAACAAAGTATTGGACGACAATGACAACCTTATCGACTTTGTACCAGCTCCATACCCGAACACAATCGGAATCAAGGGTCATGCCAAGGTCAATGTCAGTGGCGCGGCTATTATCGGCCCCTTGGATCCCAACGGCCTGAACGCTTCCGTGTATGGCGGCGGCAAGGGCATAGGCGACGACCCCGACGATCTCCGCAAGAAATACGGTAACGTCAACAGCACCGAGGTCACGATCAACCTTGGAGAAACTGGCCATGTTTATGGTTCCGTCTTTGGCGGTGGTGCTGATGGCCATGTGTTGAGAGATGCTGTCGTCAACATCACGGGCGGCACCATCGGCACCACTGGCCTGCATGACGACGGCCTCGTCTTCGGCGGCGGCCAAGGCACATCGGGCAGCTTCTCCGCTGGCCGTGTGGGTGGCAACACCAAGGTCGAAATGACGGATGGCACCGTCTTGGGCAACATCTATGGCGGCGGCTCTGTAGCCCTCACCGGCGTGGATGTGAACGGCAGCTTTGAATCATACGAATCTTTAGTGGATGGTGTCCATGTGTACGACTCCATCCGCCATGGCTTGGCAAGGGTCGAAGTCAGTGGAGGCACCATCGGCAATCACAACCACAGCGGCCTCGACTTGTTGCTGAACGACCTTCGCGTGGGCAACATCTACGGCGGTGGCCGTGGCGACCTGAACGAGTTCAGGGAGGATGATTTTGGCCGCTCGGCCAATGCCATGGTCCACATCTACAACAGTCCCACCATCTATGGCTCCGTCTATGGCGGCGGCCAAATGGCCAATGTGGGCCGTTGGAACGACTATGACACATGGTACACACAAAAAACCGGTGCCACCAAAGTGACCATCGATGGCACTCCGACCATCGGAACGGAGAAAGAATTCGATTATGCTTATTCCACTGGCACAGGTGCCAGTGCGCCCAAATGGACGCTGTATGAAGTCATCAACGGTATGAGAATGATTACCTACACTCGTACAGGTAATGTGTACGGCAGCGGTCAAGGAAATATTAAACTCGATAACGACGGTTACGTTGTCGGAACTGAACACGGCCATTGCCGCACAACGGAAGTCAACATCAGCGGCACCCCCACCATCATGAGCTCTGTTTATGGCGGTGCCGAGCAAGGTGCTGTTTGGGGCGATACCAAGGTGAATATTACCGGTGGTACCATTGGAACGGAAAATATCGTGGCGGGCAATTCGAATAACTACAGCTACGGCAGTGTCTACGGCGGCAGCTATGGTATGGATGCCTACACACATCTGAACTTGACCAATCCTTCCCAACAAGTGTTGGATTCCGTCAACGACTTGGCGGGTCACGTCTATGGCAACACCTTTGTCAACATCACGGGCGGCGCGGTGCGTTGCAACGTGTTTGGCGGCGGCGATATGGCCAGCGTGGGAGAGTGGGATGACGACTTTGTTCCCGTATCCAATACGGGCAATGCCACGGTCAACGTCAGTGGTTCGGCCATTGTCGGCCCTATGGACGGCACCGGCTTGAACGCCTACGTGTTTGGCGGCGGCAAGGGCATAGGCAACGACCCCTATAACCTTCGCAAGGAATACTGTAACGTCAACTCTACCAATGTCACCGTTGAGCTTAACGAGGCGGGTGACAATGTTGGTCGTGTTTACGGTTCGCTTTACGGCGGCGGCTCCGACTGCCACGTGTTGGGCGACACTTATGTCACCCTCAACAGCGGCGTTATCGGCACTTACGATGCCGAGCACAGCACCATCTCCAGTTGGGGCGGCAACATCTTCGGCGGCGGACGCAACTTCCTCAAGACGAATTATGCAGCAGGCCGCGTGGCGGGCAACACCCACGTGGAGATGAAAGGCGGCACAATCTATGGCGCCATTTTTGGAGGTGGCCGTCACGCCGTGACGGGTGTCGGCCTCGATGGAATGACCATGCTGGACGGCGAAAACCACGGCAACACCAACGTCGAGGTAAAAGGCGGCATCGTGGGCTGCGAGGATATTGTGACCTCCTTTATCGACAGGCCCATCGGCGAGGTGTATGGCGGAGGTAAGGGTAGTATGGAGGGCATCACGCTTCCCGGACACCCCTCGGCCTCGGCACTGTTCATATCCTTGGTCAAGAACACTAATGTGGAAATCTCGCAGGCTAATCCCGCTGTCCCCACCCGTATATTAAATACGGTGTACGGCGGCGGCGAGACGGCCAATGTGGGCCATTACACATGGACCACAGACCCAAACGGTTATGAAATCTCCAACATCGCCATGAAGCCGGGCACAGGCAAGACCAATGTCACCATCAAGGGCGGCATCATCGGCGTGGATAGGTCGGTGATGAGTTATGCGCTCGTACCTGACACCTATACTCTCGCCTGCAACCCCGTCGGCAACGTGTTCGGCGGCGGCAAGGGCCTTTCCGACAACCCCGCGAACTATGCTCAGGGTATCAGTACCGTCTACGGCCACAAGAATCTTGTCGACATCATGGGCACCGTGGGTTCCACCACAGTGACCGTTGAAAACACGAGCGAGACGATTAGGCCTTGGGTGAAAGGCTCAGTGTTTGGTGGTTCGGCAAGCGGTCATGTGTTGCGCGATACGGAGGTGACCATCGCGGGCGGGCAAATCGGCGCGGGCAACAGCGGAACGGCGGATGTATGGTATACCGACGGCGAGGACAACAACCAGTTCTTCAACCCGATTGAATATTTTGAAACGGAACATACTGACTTGGACGATGTGGCATCGGAAGATGCCTTGTACGAATGCTACCACTGGCCCTACACCGAACCTTACAGGCCATTCGACATTCTCGAAATTGCAGCGGGCAACACTCCCTGCGACGGCAAGACATGGTTCGGCAATGTGTATGGCGGCGGTTCGGGCTTCCTGCCTTATATCACGAGAAACTATAATAACACCGCTGACACTGCCGTGTGGAACCGCGAGGCGGGCAAGGTGTATGGCAACACCAAAGTGACGATTACCGGCGGCCACATCCTCACCAATGTGTATGGTGGCTGCGAGACCGCCGACGTGGGTCTGTATGATGACAATCTTGACAATATCTCAGGCGGCAACGACACCATCATCATGACAGGCGGCACCATCGGTGTGCCGCGCACTTTGGCGCAAATTGCAGCGCATCCTCTCACTTGCTACCTCTTCGGTGCAGGCAAGGGCGACCCGCGTACCCAATTCGACACGTGGACCAATGTGGACAGTGTGTATGTTGAGGTCAGCGGCGGTATCATCTACGGCTCCGTTTTCGGCGGCGGCGAGGAAGGCCATGTGATGAACGATGTGGAAGTGGTCATCAAGGACGAAGCCATCATCGGCACCACCGGCACTTCCTATGTTGACGGTAACATCTTCGGCGGCGGTCGTGGCTTCTCAGGCGAGGCCCTCACAGCTGGCACTGTGGGCGGCAATGTCAAAGTCGACATCCAAGACGGCGTCATGCTCGGCTCCGTCTATGGCGGCGGTTGCTTGGCCTCGGTGGGCACCCATTTCACTGCCCCAGAGAATGATAACTACGGCCAGTTCCAAGAAGACACAGACGACAAGACGCATGGCTATGTCACCATCGACATCAGCGGAGGCCGCATCGGCAACACCCACGAATACCTCTATTCGCCCGACCCCGAGCATCCTGAGAAGAAGCTGGAAGCCACCTACGGTGGCAACGTGTTTGCCGGTGCTATGGGTCGCCTTACCAAACTCGACGGCACTACCATCAATCCCCTTTGGCCTTCTTTGGGCAAGGTGAAGCAAACCGAGGTGACCGTCAGCGGCAATGCTGAAATCTGGAGTTCGGTGTACGGCGGCGGCCAATTCGGCACCGTGCGCGACAATGCCACTGTCAACATCATGGGCGGCACCATCGGAACGGATGTGAAACATCCTGATTACAATGGCACCAGCAACAACAAGCATTACCACTTCGGCAGTGTGTATGGCGGGGGGTTAGGCAGCAAAGACATGAGGTATGATGGCACTTACGCCAACGACTCCACCGAAAGCAACCTTTACAAACGTCCTGTGGAGATTGCAGGCCGCGTATATGGCAACACCTTTGTCAATATCAGCGGCGGCCAAGTGCTTGAGAATGTCTTCGGTGGCGGCGAGGTGGCCAGCGTGGGCATGGTGAAGGACGGTAACTTTGTCAAAGGCGTGGCCACTGTCATAGTGAATGGCGGCGAGGTGGGTCCCATGGACATGAACGGCCTCAATGCCCACGTCTATGGCGGCTCGAAAGGTGTCGACAAAGACGAGGACAATGCTTATAAGGCTTATTGTAATGTGAACGAAACCCATGTCACAGTCGAGAAACACATCGGCGAAGGTGGCGATGTGGTTTCTTCGCCACAAGTTTGGGGTTCAGTCTTCGGCGGCGGCTCCGACGGCCACGTGTTGGGTGATGCCGCAGTGAACTTCAACGGCGGCACCCTCGGCACAACGGGCGAAACCACATTGGACGGCAACATCTTCGGTGGAGGCCGAAACTTTTCGGCATCTAACCTGACGGCAGGCCGCGTGGGTGGCAATGCTACCGTCACCGTCACCGAAGGCCACATGCTCGGTTCCATCTTTGGCGGCGGTCGCTTGGGCTCGGTCGGCATCGACGAAGATGGCAACATGCAAGAGGGCAACAACCATGGCTTCACATTGGTCAATGTGGGCGGCGATGCCCAGACTGGCGAAATCAAGATAGGCCACGGGGCTGCCAACGACCACGACCAAGTGGGCGGCAACGTGTATGGCAGCGGCAAGGGCATCGCCGGTCCTTCCACTTCCATCTATCCTAAATTGGCGCAGGTAAAGCAAACTGTGGTGAACATCAAGGAAAGGGAAGGCTTCGAGACTTGGATTGAAGGCTCGGTGTTCGGCTCTGGCGAAGATGGCCACGTTCTGAAAGACACCTACGTCAACATCTTTGGCGGACAGATTGGAGGCCATGATTACGGCGACCTCACACCTTGCGCCGACCCCTATCATGGCAACGTGTATGGCGCTGGTCGTGGTATCGACACTTATACGCAGGGCGGCACTCAATACTACAGCGCAACCGCCGGCATAGTGAGAGGCAACACCAATGTCAATATGTATGGCGGCCATATCGTCCGCAACGTGTATGGCGGCGGCAACTTGGCCTCTGTGGGCAATGCCAACGAGACCCCCGATGCCAACGGAAACTACCATACCGGCTTGGCTTCAGTGACCATCGTCGGCGGCACCGTCGGCACGATTAACGAAAACGAGAACTTCGGCAACGTGTTCGGCTCAGGCCACGGCGGATCGGGCGACGAGTATGTCAATTTGGCATACGTCAAAAACACCCATGTCACCATTGGCCAAACGGCTCGGATTTACGGCTCGGTGTTTGGCGGCGGCGAGGATGGCCATGTGAGGATGAACGCCATTGTCGACATTGAGGGCGGCATCATCGGCGATGCAGGCGATGTAGTCAGCCAGCCTCTCGACGGCAATGTGTATGGTGGCGGACGTGGTCTGCTGCTCGATGGCGAAAGTCAAACGGCAGGTGAGGTGTATGGTTACACCACCGTCAACATCAAGAACTCGACCTACAACGGTGTCAACTACTCGCCCGTCATCTGGAACAATGTGTTTGGTGGCGGTAGCCAAAGAAAGCGTGGTGCGACAGTACAAAGTGGTCAACATGTCGGGCGGCTTGGTACATGGCAGCGTGTTTGGCGGTAGCCGTGAGATTCCTGCACAGCGTCCTAACACGGCTCCGCGTTGGGTGAACATGTGGGGCGGCAGAGTCGAAGGCAATGTGTACGGATGCAGTTACTTAGGCACTGACGGCGATCCTGACCATCCCACCGACTTTGCCTCTTTCGTCAACCTGAGCGGCGGCACCATCGGTACTGATGCCAAAGAAGGCATAGAAAATGGCAATGTGTATGGTGCCGGCTACGGCGGCATGGTGAAAGGCTCGGTGGCCGTATTGATAGGTAAGAACGCCATCGTTGAAACATCAAAAGAAGGAGGTGAGTTCGAACACAGCAACATCCACAAACAAGAAACTCCTGTCATATCCAATCTCGACATCAAGGGCAGCGTGTTTGGCGGATCTTTTGGTACCGGCGGTTCAACGGAATGGGACCACTCGTTTAACGTGACGGGCTACAGCCGTGTCTACATAGATGGTACTGACTACAACACTACCGACGAAATCCCAGATCCTTCCGATAACGACTATATGTACATCAGAGGCGGCGTGTATGGCTGTGGCACCAACTGCGAGTCGGGTAAGAAAGGCCGCAATATCCTTGTCAGGAATTACGGCACGCGCATCAACAAAGGTGGGGATGAAGCCGACAAAGACGACTTGGTTTCCGCCACTCGCACACTGACCACCCTTCAGCGTGGCGATATTATTTTGCTTGACAATACCAATGTCAACCTGAGTGGCGCAGCCGACATCAGCCAATCCGACTCTGAAAGGGCATTTGCCGTGCTTCAGGTGGATAAGGGCGTGTATGTGACCAATGCCTCTGGCATCGTGCTTGGCTCAGTTGGTGCTCCTGCCTACATGGACTCCATCCATGAAGTAAGAAGCCTTTATCTGAAAGACAATTCGACCACTTCGTATCTGATGGATTGGCATCAAGGACAACGACAACCATTTGTATCGCATCCATGCTACGGGAGACCCAACTCAATTGGCAACAAAGGAAGAAAACGTCATCATTTTCAATGGTGATTCGAGGCTTTATGTGCGCTATTTGGATGAAAGCGGGCCTGCCAAGAAAAGGATGTATGGCCTGCTGCAAGGTTTCTTCAGGATGCGCAGCCCATTCTCGCCTCGTGGCACGGAGAGTTTTGCCTACGCCCGCCCGAAATTGACTCCGAAAAACAATCCCATCAGAGTTGAAGAGTTTGATAATTCGGTCGACACTCGCAACGAGGGCGATGGCGGTTTCCTGAGTTATGATAACGGGAACAACTTCTTTACGCAGCCAGAGACAGTCCTGTATTATACTTACACAACTACTGGCGACGATGGCGGAAGCATCTACACCAAAACAAAACAATACCCCTATTTCAACATCGGCGAGTATGTGCTGAATAGAGAAAGTAGCGAGATGGATATGGAGGAGTTCCGTGAATGGGTGCTTCCAACCATTTCAGGTAAGATTTGGTATGTCGACGGTAGAGGCATTGGCAATGGCGGTTGGGGCAAGGATGATTACCACCAATTAAAATGGGGCCATTTCCCCGATATGCCCAAAGAGACCATTACTGGTGATATGGGAATTTGTAACGATGTTAACGACAACTCTCACGAGCATAATTATGAAGACTTTAGTCCAGCAGACGACATTATTTATGTGGTTGGACCTGTTGAGGCGATTAAGGAAAAGGAAAACCTAAACAAATGGCCACAGTATCAGTTGAAGTTGTATCGTTATCCTGGTAGACACATGATGAGTAATGACCACACCTTAAATGTAAATGTAGGACCTGGTGCCAACTTGGGAATGATGATTCATGCCAACAAGACAGATGAAAAAGGTCTTGTGTTGGAGAATGTGTTGGTGGATGGCTTGTTTACATACAGCAATGATGAAATTACGGCACACTCCATTCCGCCTACTTATACAAATGGGCAGAAATACAAGGTGAACAAGCCAATGGTGGTAACTACTGAAAATGCCAAGCTCACCCTGAAGAGCAGCCAAATCACCTTAGATAATGATGAAACCGTGACCTATCCCACCATCTTGCAGCGCGGCTACAATGGCATTGATGTCTCTACCATCACTATTACTCAGGATGATGTCAATTATACATTTGACAATTTCTATCCCAATCCGGACTTCGACGGTACAGTAACAGTGACGACGCAAGGGGATACGCCTACATCGACAAACTATACCATCTACAATGGAGGTGCCTTGTTTGTGGATGAAGATGCCACGGTGAATGTGGAAGGCTTGGTGACCATCACGGGCAACAAGCAACGCCATATGGACGGATCGGAGGATGAAACCGTTGATTGCAATGTCTATCTGCCCACCTTCGAAAAGAGCCTCACCATTACTGGTGCATTGACCGCAGAGGATAATGTTAAGACTTTGATCGGCATCACCAGCCCGATACGTAATAAGGCGGATCATTACAAGAAAAACACTTTCTCGCCTGTGGCGGTGGCTCATAAAGCCGTGCTTCTTGAAGGCGAAAACCAAGATTTGGTAGACAAAGCGTTAGCGTTTAATGCATGGACGAACAACAACTTCTATGACGATCAGAACTGGTTCTTCGTCAGGGATTGCATAGATGAAGAATGTGGCGATAATACTGAGAGAACCACATACTATTGTACATATTCGGACTATGACCAAAACATTGTAAATAAGAAGACATTGTATTTTGGTTGGACATGGGCCAATGTGGTGAGGAAGCAGCCTGTAAATGGCTATTTGAGCGAAGATGTAAATGATTTCAGTTATCAGAGTATTGATTCGCCTGAAGACTTGGCTTGGCTTATTAGCGTTGTGAACGGTGAGAACGAACAAACCGCTTCCTCGTTGGAAACCGCCTCAATAAAGCAGACCGCTGATATTGACCTGATAAAGTATGTGTGGGTGCCAATCGGAAGCGAACCCGATTCGAAAGAGGGCGACCATCCGTTTGGAGGTATGTTTGATGGTCAGGGACACCTGATCACCAACCTCAGCATCGAATACATTGGGAAGAGTGACCACCATTATGAGCGTAGCAACTACGGATTGTTCGGCATGGTCAACAACGGCAAGATTAACCGTACCTTCGCGGTGAGCGGCTTGATTAAGCCCGAAAGCGTTCCTATTAATGGCGGCAAGGATGGCGATAATGCTTACATCATTGGCGGCTTGGTTGGCACACTTCAAGGAGAAAACGCCTTGGTATCAAATAGCGAGGCCGCTGTCGATATCCATTGCCCCAACAATACTCTTGCTGGCGGTTTGGTGGGTCAAATGCTACAAAGCAAAATCCATTCTTCAATGGCCATGAGCAATTTCGATGCCAATGCCACCCAAACAATTGGTGGTTTGGTGGGTGATGCCACAGGAACCATTTACAATTCGTTTGCCAATCCGGAGTTCGGATTTACTGACAATACTATCAAGGCAGGTGGCTTGGTTGGCAACTTCAAAGGAACCTCAGAAATGAGTAACTGCTATGTAGCTTTGCGTACTAGTGATGGCCTTTCAAATTCCAACTTCGGTAGTATCGCAGCCCAGAAATCTACAGTTAGCAGTATCAGTAATTGTTACACCATGAAGAGTAATGTTTTTCACTTTACCATTGCTGGCGATGATGATTGTGATGCTTCATGTGTCCAATACGAACCTGTCATCAGTGCAGACGAATTGGGCTATATGTATGCTGACAATAGAGTTGCAACGACCGTGGGCCAAAACCCGATGGACACTACCATGTTTTTGGTGCTGAACAAATGGGTGGATGACAATAACCACAATGGCCACACCTACGCTCGCTGGGCGCGTCCGGGATTGCAGGAAATCAATGACGACCTACCCGTGCTGCTGATTGATAACTATAGTAATGATGCAAATGCCTACATTGGTCAGGGTGATTTCCGTAGTGTAGGCACTTACGCTGGTGGCCCTGCCTTGCAGTATGGCGGCACAGTGCGTGATGGCGATGATGATGAAGTGGTTTCCGCATTGGTCAGAGAAAAAGCCGATGCCGGCAAGAACGATTACTTGTTTATCTATGGTGATGCTGTCAACGCCATTAGTTTGCCAACAGGAAAGTCCATTACCCAAAGCAAGGTGAGCATCCATGAGGATGCCTCTATCCTCAGTGCTGGTGCCTTGTCGCAATCGTTCACCCGTGAAGGCGAGGAGGATGAAGGCCAAGTGTATGTCGGCATCACTTTCGACAACTCCCATGTGAACGGCATTGCTTCTTCCACCCCGGGTGTCAACTATGGACTTAACGGGTTGGGAATGGGTGGCTACCCATTGCCTCGCGACTGGCACATGTTCTCCACACCATTGGGCAATGCGCCTTTGGGGTTTGATTATTCTTTGGGTAATAATAACACGAATGTACCTCAAAATGAACATTCTAATTTCGCTGACAATTTCGATATTTTAGGGTATTTCAACAATCCTTGGGAGTCCTCTACTAACGAGTTTAAATGGCTCGATAATGGCAATGGCCGCTACTGGATGAAAGAAAACTCCGATGGTTATTTCCCATATTCTCGCAATGCCCTATTTAGTGAAGCGAACCCGAATGATTTGTTTATTTTAGGTTCGGATGAATGGCCAAACGGAGGTAATCCACGCTACCCCTATGGTATGGACTTCTACACTTGGACTGAACCCAACTACCACTGGATTAACTTCAAGCGCAACGGTCCTAACCATTGGCATACCGACGAGGTTGATGACGTTCATTTGCACCTTGATTATAATCCTGGAATTGCCTCGAATCATCCGGAGAGTCCCGACAATGTTAATGAGGATGTGTTACTCACAGGTCGTGGATATATGGCGAGCATTGCCGTTCCAACTTTCATGCAAAGTCATGGCAAGTTGAATACTGGCGATAAGTATATCAAATTGACTGCGAGCGGCAACAACCTCAAAGGATGGAACCTTGTGGGCAATCCTTATCATTCCTACATTGACTTTGATGTGTTTGCCGAATACAATGAAGAGGTTTTGACTTCATGGAATTTTGGTTCTAAAGACGAATCCAATCCCAATAGCAAACTTTTCTATGTGGTCTACGATGCCGATAAGTATAATGTGAAAGATGGTGCGCAAAGTGCTTTCATCTATTATCCTAAGTCGGGTTCGCGTGGGGGAGATTATGCCAGCCGTTACCTCCATCCACACCAAGGCTTCTATGTGCTTGCCAGTAAGGAAGGCGATTTGATATTCACAGAAAGCGATATTCAGGTCGGATCAGAAAGCGAGAAAATGGTCGTTTCGCGAAGCAAGATTGACGAGAGCCACTTCCGTGAAGAAGATTTGCGCCCTGCCTATCCGCTGGTCAACCTTTACCTGAGCAGCGACAAGGGCTGCGCCGACGTGACGGTCATCGAGTTCAATCGTCCCGAATGGGGTGGCGCCCGCAAGTTGAAGGAACTGCGCGTGGGCGACGGCCTCTTCTACGGCCACCACGACGGAACCTACTATGCCGCCCTCTTCGCGGAGGAAGGCGTGCGACAACATCGCCGGCGTGCAATACGACATGCTGAGGAACGACACCTATTCCTTCGAAGGCCACAAGGGCGACTATCCCTCGCGCTTCTACATCGTCTTCGATGTGACGGGCGTGGACGAGTTCGACGAGGGCGACCACAACTTCGTCTTCTTCGACGGCTCGCAATGGGTGGTGACCGGCGACGGCCTCTTGGAGTTCATCGACGTGCATGGCCGAGTGTTGTGGCAAAAGACGGTGAGCGGCCAGAGTAGGGTAGGCCTGCCCAATGTGGCCTGCGGCATGTATCTCATGCGCCTGACCAACAACGAGGGCACAAGGGTTCAAAAAGTAATTATCGACAAAAAATAAGTTAGAGCAATGAAAAAGTTGAAATACATACTGTTGATAGTTGTCACGGTTTTGCTCGTGGCTTGTCCCGCCAAGGCCCAAGTGTTCATCATGGACGATGAGTTTGAAGGCACGATGCGCCAAAACACCGAGGACTTTGGCCTCATTGTCCCGATAGAAGGCCTCGATTCCGAACCAATACCTTCCTCTCGAGGACGGCCTGCTCGTGTTGGCCGCCCTCGGCGGGGCGTATCTGATGGGAAAGCGGAAGAAGAAATAAGGCTCAGCCTATCTTCCAATCCGAAACGGTCTTGGTTTATTTTGAGAAGGCAATGCCTATCTTCACGATGGGCTTGCCTTCTGCATTTTCTCAAAACGGCGGTGTAGAGTTTCATCTGTTCCATTGTGCGATGTTTTCCGCCTTCAAATGCACCATAATTTCCCCAAAATCAGCCAGTTTCTTTTTGTGTTTATTGTAATATATTGATTATCAGTAATTTACCCCCCCCCTATGCGCGAAAAAAAACTTAAAAAAAGTGTTGTCTAATAAGGATAAAATTATTACCTTTGCAAAAATTGTTTTGCTAATTATTATTGTATTATTTTGATTTTAAACCTTATGAATATGTTTAGGACGAACACTCGTAATATTGAAACGAAACAATGGATTTCTTCAACGAAACAGCGAATCGGTCTGTTGGCCGCCCTGATGTTTTTTGCTTTGGGGGCTTGGGGACAGGACTATTCTGGCGTGTATTATATAGCAAGTAATGGAAATTCTGATACTCCTTCTTCTTATTCATATAATGCGAATAATCCTGCAAACAACTATTATCTCAGGCCTGCGGCTGATCCCCAACTATCAGATTCGTCTGATGCTTATTATGATCGCACAATTGCAACAATGCCTTTCCTAACCACTAATAAAACCAGCCATAATGATATTGCTGTTTGGATAGTGCAAAGTACAGGTGATGGCTATTATAATGTCATTCATGCTGCTTCAGGCAAGTATGTTGTATATCGGCCTTTTTTTTCTGGGACCAATTCACGCCGCAAGGCAATGCATCTTGAGGAATGTGCAACTCCTCCAGAAGAAGCAAAATTCGAAATAAACTCAGATACCTACAATAATGATGTTAGTATTTATTTTCGCCCAATAAGTGTTTCAAGTGGACATTGTAATTGGAATATTGCTGACAAAAACCAACCTTATAACTATGGAACCGGTTCAAGTCTCTATTATGGCGGCCTTATTGGTTTGTATCAGAAAGATGGCAACGGTCATATTAATATCAATTCGAGATTTAAGTTTGAGCCTTATCAAGTTGCTGCACCTGAGATTTCTTTCAACTATGCCACTAAGGAAGTCACTGTTACTTGCAATACCCCCGGTGCTCTTATTTACTGCACCACCAATGGTAACTTACCCACAACGGAACTTACTCCGCACACTTCGCCATACACTTTCACCCAAACCACACCTTGTACGGTGAGAGCCATTGCGGAAAAGTTTACGGCTATTACCGAAGCGACTCCTTTGGTTCTTCAGCAAGTTTCCACGCCAACCATCCAAGCCGACGAAACCTTGAATTACATCACCATTACCAGCGAAACTGAAGGCGCCACCATCTATTTCACTAACGACGGCACCGAACCTACTATTGCCTCGTTCCTGTACACCAGTCCTTTGAACTTCACCTTTTCCGAAAAGCCCATCAAGGCCATTGCGGTGAAAACCAACATGTTTAATTCTGATGTTGCTTCCAATAGCATAAAAATCAAATGCCCCAAGCCAGAAATCTATCCCGATTTTGAAACCAATTTGGTGAACCTCTTTTGCGATGCGGAAGCAGCCTCCATTTATTACACACTTGATGGCATCACTCCTACCACCAATTCAACGCTCTATAATGGTACTCCTTTCCCGCTGCCTATGTCGGGCACGGTGAAGGCTTTTGCCACGGGTTTGCCTAACTGCCTCGATTCGGATGTTTCAACCTACACAATCACCAAAGCAGCAACGCCAACCATTCAAGCAGACAACGGGGAAGCCCCAAGATATATAACCATCACAACGACAACAATAGGAGCCGACATATACTACACGATTGACGGCAGCGACCCGACCACTGAGTCGATTCGTTACACTGGCCCGTTCCGCGAAGGGCCGGAACACGCGCATGTGTCGGGTGTGGACATCAAGGCCATTGCCGTGAAGCCGGGCATGTTTTGGTCTAACATTGGCAGTGGCGCCGTGACGCTCACCTGCGATCCGCCCCTGATTTCGCGCACAGGAGCATCCACTTTTGAAATCAGCAGCACATTCCCTGTGGTGGGAGCAAACATCTACTACACTACCGACGAAACCGAACCTACCACATCATCAACATTGTATAGTGGGCCATTCACTCATGGTGTGCCTTGCACCATCAAGGCCATTGTTGTGGCCAACGGCTACTACGACTCCCCAAAAGCCGAAAGGAGTTTTGGGTCAGACCTTGAACAAGTGGATGGCATTTATCTGATCCAAAACGACTATGATTACACCTTGTTTGTGGCCAAGGCTAACACCACGGCAGGTGCATCGTCGCATTACAAACTGGTGGCCAACATCAGCGCGGCGGGCACAAGCATGGTGACCACCACATTTACCGGCCTGTTTGAAGGCAGTGCCGATGCCGATGGCAACTTTTACACCATCAGCGACCTCGACCATCCAATGTTTAGGGAGATTAATCCCGGCATTACCGATGGAACCATACCCACCGACCAAGGCATTGTGCGCAATGTCATCCTCAAGGACGTGAACATTGCAAACCATGAAGGCAACACAGGTGCCATCGCTTGCGAAATAAGGGGAGGCGCCTGCATCTACAACTGCGGCATCCTCAGCGGCTCGGTGGGCGGCACGGGCAACGTGGGTGGACTTGTGGGACTGTTGCAACACACATCAGTTAGTCAAACTCAAAAACCATATAATTTTACACGTGTTATCAATTGTTATAGTTACGCCGACATCACCAGTAAAGGTGCTGATGGCAGTGGCGATGCGGAAAATTGGGCAGCGGGTATTGTAGGAAATAACAGTTATGAATCGAAAGTCCAGAATTTTCCCTACAACAATAATGACTGCAAATTGAAAACGGCGGTGGTGAACTGCATGTTTTATGGCGACATTACTACTACCTGCGGTGTGAATATTGCTCCCGTATATGGCAATAAGTTTATGAGTGCTGCTGGGGGAGATTATGAAAAAACCATCAATCGTTACGATTACTTTTTGGATGGGTCCAAATTTGCCAAAACATTCACTGATAGTATTGATCAATATAGGGCATCGTGGCCGGCTGATGAGAAGTATCTGACCCATTATGAGTATTATCGCAGCATATTGAACAGCAATCGCCTGCTTTGTACCTCTTATGTCACGGGAAAGAGCGGAGAAAATGTGTACCAAGACACTGCTTTGATTGCCAAATGGGTACGCGACGAGAGCATTGCGCCCTATCCCATCTTGAAGAAGTGGGGCAAATATCCCTCCATCATCAATCCTGACACCGAGCGCGTATGGGACACGCTGACAAAACAATGGATGAACCGCGCCAATGCCCTCGACTATCAGGGCAAGAGTTTCGGCACATTGAGTGTGACCGTCAAGTCAGGAGAACATAGATACACTACAACAGTTCCTGAACAAACCACAATACAACTCACCATCACCGATATGGACACGCTGCATTGGGACTATGGCTATTACAAAGTGCAACTGCCTTATTACAATACGTTGTTCGGCAATGTGAATTCCATTGACCACTACATCCGATATGGCGGCAACTATACGGATTGGGTGGTCACTGGTTGGAAGATTACCATGGTGAACGGACAAACTTCGGGAGCAACGACCTTTGTGGAGAACTGGGAACATGGTTATAACTTTGCCGACCGAACGGACAAATTCAGGGATTTGTATAGCGTTAGCGGACGTGTGTATGCCCAAGGCGGCTTCTATTATGTACCCGAAGGTGTTACCTCCATTGAGATTGAAGCCTATTGGGGCAAGGCCTATTACCTGCGCAACAAGGACCAGAGCATCGACCGTGTGAGTGTGACGAATCCCAAGAAAGTTGGTAGTGTTTATACAGATTATGGGTTTGCTCCTGCGGGTCATTTGCCTTCCACTTTCCAAGGACTACCTGTTTACGATTCTTTGCAGACCGCCATCAGGAATTTGTACGACATCAATACTTGTCCCACGGTTTACGACCAAGCCATCGTATTGGTGGGCAATCTGCAAGTGATGAACAAAAACAAAAGGGTGGGTAGCAACCTTGATGGCAAGTTGCATCCTTTCACCATCATGAGTGCCGATTTCGACTTGGACAACGAACCTGACTATTGCTTCCAATTCCAATTCAGAGATCAATTGCAGCGGTGGCCCATTCAGCCCATTCGTTTCGATTTCCTTGCGGTGCCCGAATTGGGCTTGGCCATCCGTCACGACGACAATGCATACGCCATAGGCATTTTTATCCCACAAGGGCATTTCGAGATTACCGAGACAGCCTTCATGCACACCACCCAGTTTGAATATGATGGCGTTAAGGTGATTTATACCGTTAATGGCATTTATTCTGAAGAACACCCTCTTCCGAATCAAATTCCAGGCTTTATTTACCAATACACACCGAATGAGGCACAAAATAAAACTAGTGTTACAGTCACTTATGTGAAAAATGAGGCACCTGTGATTCTGAATGGAGGTCAGTTTGAACAAATTGTGATTCGGCATTCTGAGAATAGAAGTCATGGTTTTGCCAAATACACCTCATACATCCTCATGGGAGGCCATTTCAGGATGAAGCGTTTTACGCCCGGCGCCCATACCAATAGAAATGAAAATACGAAAGTGCGCCTTTGTGCGGTCAATTGCATTGGTGGCGAGTATCCTGAGTTTTATCTTTCAGGCATCTATCGCCCTGACATTAAGCCCAATGTTTCAGGTTTTGATCAAGGCAATCCCCATTGCTACACCAACGGAGGCAAGTTCGGCATGGTGGCTGGCGCTGGTTACGACAAGATTTTGGGCAATGTCACTTTCAAAATCGACCATTCCATCATCGATGAATTTTATGGTGGCGGCATCAATGGCGCTTGTACTATTGGTGGCAATATTGATGTCACCATCAACAACAGCGTTGTGGGCAAGTATTGCGGAGGCCCCAAGGTGGGCAATATGACTGGACAGACGGTGACCACTCGTGCCACGGGAACCACTTTCGGCCAATTCTACGGCGGTGGCAACGGCGGCACCAACTATTACCGCGACCAAGCCGTGGACGGTAACAGTTGGCCAATTCCTGATGAAGTGTGGCGAGAGTGGGAGAGGTTGTCAAAAATGAATACTAATACTAATGATTCAGTTCCTACAATAGTATACGATCCCAACGATCACAACAAGTGTTTCAATCCACTGAATACCCGAATAGGCAAGACCAAGCAATATGATGCCACTAAGGGCTATCACGGCGTTTTCGAGTTTGAGGTTTTCAACAATTCAAATGGACTTGGTAACGACTATCCTACCATACGAACATACGTCCATTGGGTGCAGTTCGGCACTACCCGAACGGGCAATGTAACCAACACTTTGACCAACTGCACGGTGCTACAGGATTTCTATGGTGGCGGCAATCTCGGCTTCGTTGACGGCGATGTCGTTTCAACCTTGCAAGGCAATACTATCATTCACGGTTCGGCTTACGGTGGCGGTTATTCGGCTGCCATTCCCACCTTCCGCTGCTATGATTTGTCGCGTCCCATTTTCCCCACCCGCGACTTGTCAGGCGTGATGCACCACGGCGAACTCGAGACAGATAGTATACCTTATGTGCGTAACGCCGATAACGAGGACATCTACTATGAATGGATTCATGAAACTCCCACTGATTGGGCCATATCAGAATTGAGTACTGACAATCCGGTGTTTGAATATCCTGAAGGCTCAGGCAAATGGTATTGCTATACCACTGAATCTCTTGAGAATCTCGGTGTCGTCAGTGGCAACACCACCCTAAACATCAATGGCAATACCAAGATTTACGGGGTGAGAAAGGCAGAGGTGGGCGAGAATCCGGAGGATGTGCTTTATGCAGGTGCGGCTTATGGAGGTGGCGACGAAAGTGCCGTGTTGGGCAATACCACTGTCACCGTCAATGGCACGGCGGGCCTCTTGGTGAGCAATGTGTACGGCGGCGGCAACATTGCCGTCACGGGAGGAGATTCCAAAGTGGAGATTTTCAAAGGCACCATCGGCATTATGGATGAGAGTGTTGGACTGCCGTATACCAACAGCGTTGGGAAGTTCATCACTGGCCGTGTGTTTGCTGCTGGTAAGGGCGCGTATGACCCTACCAATCCGGAAAGCAAGCATTTGGGCTTGGTCAAGGGCAATTCCTCGCTTTATATGTACGGCGGCCATGTGCTTTCCTGCCTCTACGGTGGCGGCGAGATTTCCAATGTGGGCTTGACAAGGGATGAGGATGTTACTGTTATTGTGGAAGAAAGCGGCACATCTAATGAATACACTTGGCCAGTGGCAGTACCTACAACAGGCGGTAACGCCACGGTCATCATGACGGGCGGCGTAGTGGGATTAAAACGCAACAACGAACAAATCCATGCCTCTCACGAAATCGGCAATGTGTACGGCAGCGGCCAAGGCGACCCCAACACGAATTTCAACACTTGGACTAACGTCAACAATGCTTCCGTCCATATCAGTGGCGGCAGGGTATGGGGCAGTGTGTTTGGCGGTGGCGAGGAAGGCCACGTGTTGGGCAATGCCGTAACCACAATTAGCGGAACCAACACCATTATTGGCACCTCGGGCGAAACGAGTTACGACGGCAACGTGTACGGCGGAGGCCGAGGCCACCAGGCCATAGCACTCACCGCTGGCACTATAGGTGGCAATGCCACGGTTAGGGTCTTGGGCGGACACATCTTTGGCTCGGTGTTTGGCGGAGGTCGAAACGGATCGGTAGGTACATATTTGGTGCCTGAAAACTATACTGGCCTTTATGGAGAAATGCAGGCAGGCAACCCTGACGAACATGGCCTCATCAATGTTTACATTGGCGGCGAGGGGCAAGACGGCAACATTTTCATCGGCCACCAATCGACAAGCGACCACGACCGCGTGGGCGGCAATGTGTATGGCGGCGGAAAGGGTGTGGTTGAAAATCCTCTCATCAATCCTATCGCCTTTGAATTTGCGAGGGTGAGGGAAACCCATGTGTATGTTGCCCAAGCCGAGGGCAAGCAGACCTTCATCGAAGGCTCGGTGTTCGGCTCGGGCGAGGATGGCCACATCATGGGCGACACCTATGTCACCGTGAGTGGCGGACAAATCGGCGGCAAGCATTGGGTGGGTTCTGATGCAACGCCTGAATTGTGCGACGACGTCTTCCACGGCAATGTGTACGGCGGAGGGCGCGGTTTGGACACTTATAAAGATGTGGCAGTTGATAGTAATGGTAAACCAGTTTATGATGAGAATGGTCAGCCTGTCTATGTACCCCTCACGGATCCCGAAACGGGTGCCCCCCTTTATGATTCAGACGGCAACCTCATCTATAAAGACAACTACAGCGCGACAGCAGGTCTTGTGTACGGCAACACCAACGTCACCATCACGGGCGGGCGCGTGTGCCGCAATGTGTTTGGAGGTGGCAATTTGGCTTCGGTGGGTATCCCTAAAGACGAGAATTCTGGCACAGCCTCAATCCTCATCACAGGCGATGCCATCATTGGTGTGGAGCCCAACAGCACCAACCGCAACGGCATCGTGTTTGGCGCAGGTAAGGGCAGGGCTGGACATGATTTCAAGGACCTTTCCTTCGTGAAGAACACGAATGTTACCATCACTGGCAATGCCAAAGTGCTGGCTACGGTCTACGGCAGCGGCGAGGACGGCCATGTGCGCGAAAAGACCAATATCCTCATTGGCGACGCTACGGTCAATGGAAATCCGGTGGACGGATCCAATGTCGTTATCGGTGTCAATGGTGTTTCGGGCAAGGAAGGCAACGTGTATGGCGCGGGGCGCGGCATCGACTTGGACGAAGAGGGCCACTACAGCCCCACTGCCGGCGAGGTGGGCGTAAGCACCAAGATTGAAATCAACAATGGCTGGGTGAAAGGCTCGGTTTACGGCGGAGGCCGCACCGCTTCGGTGGGCACCGACGAAGCCTTGGAAGCGGAAGACAACACCCCTGCCGATTTTCCCGATTTTGGGCATGCTACAATTATAATAGGTGGAAATGCAAGAATCGGCACCGAGGATGGCGAAAACGGCTATGTGTTTGGCGCGGGCAAGGGCGATGCGGGTATGGTGTTCGCCAACCTTACCAATGTGTTTGAGACCAATGTCACCATCAAGGATAATGCCCAAATATATGGCTCTGTGTTTGGCGGCGGCGAGGACGGCCACGTGAACAGTTTCGAATGGGAGAACCCCAATAACTCCCAACAAAAAGTCATCAAGCAAGGTGATACCCATGTGTTCATTGAAGGCAATTGCAAAATAGGAACCGAAGGTGCATTTGGGCGTAGGGGCAATGTGTACGGCGGCGGTCGAGGCATTGACCAATATGTTGACGACCAAGGCGTTCCGCATTACAGCCCAACCGCTGGTAAGGTGGATGGCAGCACTCATGTCACCATCTTGGGCGGCGATGTGTTTCAGAATGTGTATGGCGGAGGCAACAAGAGCCTTGTTCGAGGCAACAAGACGGTCAACATCAAGGACGGTTGGGTGCATAGGAACATCTACGGCGGCAGCAACGAAATCCCTTTCGACCCCACATGGAGCCATACGGGACTGAAAACCGTCAACATGATAGGCGGCAAGGCACACAAGCTTTTCGGATGCTCGCACAACACCATTGATGGCGACTTCAGGATGTTTGACGGTGACCTTGAAGTGATTGGCTTCATTGATGATGAAGGCAATCACAAACTCGTTTATTACAATAATCAGGAGCAGGAATATGAGGGCGACGTAAACGACCTCAGATTGGAAGCCAGAACCACCAATCCCACCTCCTTTGTCAACATTAGTGGAGGCTATCTCTATGACTTTGGCGACGACGACAATCCCGATCGCGGCAGCATCCACGGTGCTGGTTTGGCAGGCATCGTCTATGGCTCGGTTATGGTCAACATAGGTGCGGATGCCGTCAACAACGCTCCATTTAATGAGTTCAACATAAACAGTGAGGACTTGATTAGCGAATTGACCTTCCACGAGTATACTCCTCTTCCTGAACTTGCCCACCAGCCTGCGATACTTCAGGTTTCGGGTTCGGTGTTCGGCGGTGCCGACTATTACCAAAGCGAGAACAACCCAGGCGACTGGAGCCTTTTCAACGTGAAAGGTCTCAGCAATATCTACATTGACGGAAAGGGCTACAACATGGAAGAGGTCACTGCGGGTACGGCTTTTGAAAA
Organism: uncultured Bacteroidia bacterium; assembly: GCA_902769815.1. Taxonomy (GTDB): domain Bacteria; phylum Bacteroidota; class Bacteroidia; order Bacteroidales; family F082; genus Limimorpha. Next base: position 26,168 of record CACXQO010000019.1, read on the forward strand.
CCTGCCCTCCGAGTGCATGATTATCGATGGCAACATCTATGGCAGCGGCACCCACTGCGAATCGGGCGACAAGGGACGCAATATCATAGTACGCAACTATGGCACACGCATCAACAGCACTGAAGCGGGACAAACTGATTGGTTCCACCATTCCACCCGCCCGATGGGCACCATCCAGCGTTGCGACAATTTGGTGATTGACCATTCCAACTTCACTTTCAGCGGCAGACCTTGGTTGGGTCATGATGACGGCAACCTTTATGCCGTGGCGAAAGTCGACAGTTGCCTCTACATTGCCGACAGCAGTGCGCTTACCCTTGGCGACGGCACTGCACCTGCCCACATGGATTCCATCCGCAAGTTGCAAAGTGGTTTCCTCGTCTATGACAACCATACCACCACATACAATGTGTTTTCGGAAAAGGTTGTCGGCAAACTCGATTGGGGTTGGATTGGTGTTGTCGACCCCACAAATGGAAATCCTTCAATTGGCACCGAAATGGGCAATGCCAGAGAAATGTGCTTTATGGAAGGGTTGACACAGGGCAGCACACTCAACAAGGAACAGGAAAACATCATCATCTTCAATGGTCCTTCCAAACTTTGGGTGCGCTACCATGTGTGGGAAAAGGAATCGTCCGAGTCCAATATTTATGTCGACCGACAATATTACGGCGAGTTGAAGGGATTCTTCCGTATGCTCAGTCCTTATAAGCCTCGCGGTATCGAAAGCTTCGCCTATGCCCGACCTAAAATCATGGATGGCAGCATCTTGCCCGTCAGCCACGACCATTACAATATGGCCGACGGAGGCTTCCTCAGTTATAATTTGGACTACAATGATTATCTTGCCCCAGGCTACGCGAGCTATCTCAGCGGCGACTATGTCAATACCAATACATTGCAATATCCTTACACCAATGTAATCGAGGTTCATCTTTCGAAAAACGAGTTGCATCCTGCTTTGGATGTCCGCGACTATCGTATGTGGGTGATGGCCAGTGCCTTCGAAGGCAACTGCTGGTATGTTGACGGCACACGAGGCTGGGGAAGGGATATTATGAAACCTGAATCAACTGAAACAGGTTCGGAATACAATTGGAAATACGGCTGGGGCCTTTATCCCGACAAACCCAAGTTAAGCGTGAGCGGTGTGGGAGGTGTGTATGACGGCACCTATATTTTAGATGATATGGGCAATGCCGCCGAAGTGAAATTTGACTATGACGGCATTCAAATGCCCGACCATACCGAAAGCGATATTGTTTTCGTGGTGGGTCCGATTAAGGATATTTACGAGTTTGCGGAAAATGTGCATACGGGTTGGGTGAACCGGCATGATGATTATGAATTGAAACTTTACCGCTATCCTGGCGGGCATCTTTTGAGCAATTCGACGAATGTTAATAAGTATTACGACCAAGGAGGCGGGAATCCAGGGGCATCTAACGAAGGCTTATCTGGTAGTGCCACCAACGGCCCAGGCCCCAACTATGGAGCCATGCTCGATGTGGACGACAACAATCCTATCACCTTGAACAATGTGTATATGGATGGCCTTTATGGACATACCAGCATAGATCGAACTTACCTGAAATTCAAGATTGAGGATTTCACGCAAGAGAATGTCACCAAACCCATGATTGAAACCCATAACGGAGCGACGCTTTCCCTTATGGGTGAGCAAACTACAGTGGCTGACATGAACCGGACTACTGGCACCATCGTGACGCGAGGCTACAGCAACATCGATGCCAGTGGAATGGTTTCGACAAATCCGGAAGTGTACAATTATTACCTCAATTCCGACGGAAACTACAATGACATGATCAATGGGGGAGGCCTCTATGTGGCGCCTACCGCCACGGTCAATGTGAAAGGCTTGGTGAGAATCTTCGAGAATAAGCAGAACAATGTGGGTAAACCCATATCGAGCAACGTGTTTTTGCCCACCTTCGACAAGCATCTCTACATCAAAGACATGCTTTCGAACGCCACTCGTATTGGCATTACCAATCCTGTGAAGAAATCCGAACCGAACTATAAGGCCAATACTTTCTCACCTGTTGCAGTGGCCGACAAGAACGAAGGAGAGAATAGCGCTATTGCCCAATCGGCTTGGGCCAAAAACAACCTCCACGACGACCTGCAATGGTTTTTTGGTAGAGGCTTTAATTTGGAAAACGGCAGCCATACCACCTATTATCAGAATGAAATCCCTGATTATCAAGGAAGTTTTCTGGAAAACAAGACTCTCTTCTTTGGCTGGACATGGAACAATGTGGTGAGGACGGAACCACAAGACTTCGATTTCAACAACATTGATTCGTCGGAGGATTTGGCTTGGCTCATCAGTCTGGTAAACGGCTTGAACGGTCAGGACAAGAGCGACCTTGAGGATGTTTCCATCACTCAGACTACCGACCTCGATATGCAGCAATATGTGTGGGTGCCTGTTGGAACGGAAAAGGTTTCCACTGGAAATTTTGCAGGCACTTTCGAAGGTCGTGGACACCTTATCAAGAATCTGACAGTCCGATACATCGGTATCGGCGACAACCGTTACGAGTACAACAACTATGGGATGTTTGGCAAGACGAATGGCGCCACCATTAACCGAACCTTCCTCGTGGAAGAGCATATCGAGCCAAACAACATGGGAAATCTTGGTGGACTTATAGGTATGATGGAAGGCGCAAACTCCCTCATTTCAAACAGCGAAGCCGCTGGCATCATCACGAGCGATGCTTATCAGATGTCGGTCAACGCCATAGGTGGTTTGGCCGGTTTCTTCATCGATGGCGAAATTCGAAACTCGATGGCCATGCATACCACTACCGCAACGGCTGGTTTTGTGGGTGGCTGGTTGGTACGGCCAGCGACCCTGAATCGGGCCTGCACAACATCAAGTTGTACAATTCCTTCACCAATGTCCGTTTCAATGTCGGTTCCAATACGGTAACCGGTGGCATGATGGGCAACAATGTCTTTGGCTCGTTGAAGAATTGTTATTCTGCCGTGACTTTGGAAGAAGGGGTTGATCCAAGTAAAGTTGTCACTTTGGTACACGATAACACGGGCTCAATCAGCCAGTGTTATGGTAATGAAGGCTTTGCGCTCAATATTTATAGCACCGAAGGGGTAGAACATATCGGCAATTGTGGCACATACTCATCCGTCATCAGCGCGGATGAGTTGGGTTACATGTATGAGGACAACAAGATTGTGGGCGACACGGCATTGTTCGCCCGACTTACCCTCAATGCGTGGGATTTGAACCCTGCAAACGACAGCATTTATGCCCATTGGGCGCGTCCGGCCTTGGCTGAAATCAATGGCGACTTGCCTGTGTTGTTGTTAGGAGAGTTTGACAAAACCACGAACTATCAAGGCAACTTCCGCAGCGTGGGCACCTATTCGGGCGGCCCTGCCTTGCAGTATGGCGGCCATGTGCGTGATGAAGCAGGGAATACGCCTTATTACGATTCGCCTGAATTGGATGGCGCTTTAGAACGACTTGAGGAAAACGATGCACTTTTCGTGTACGGCGACATTACAACTGCACCGACGGTGACACCCGTATCGGATGTGAAAATCAGTGTTTATGAACATGCTTCCATAGTGGCTCCTGGCAGTTTGTCAAGCCACCCCAACACCTATGTCGGCATCACCTTCGACAATTCGTTTGGCAAGGCCTATTCCTCGCCGGGCATCAATGAAGGCCTCGGAAGCATTGTGGAGGGTGGCTATCCTTTGCCCCGCGACTGGCACATGTTCTCCTCGCCGCTGAGCAACGCGCCTTTGGGATTTGACTATATGTTGGGTGAAATTAATACAAATACAACAGCCTCATCTACTGTCGGAGAAGTTGTAACTAACTATTTCAACAATCCATGGGAGTCAATGGACGATGAGTTCAAATGGCTTACTTCTGCTGGCAGTACAGAATGTGCGAATGGTGCTGACAACCGCTATTGGATGAAGACTTTCGTTGAAGGCACACAAGCCACTGATGGCTATTTCCCCACCAGCCGAGGCGAATTGTTTAAAGATGATGTGAACAGTCTGTTCATCATAAGCGATGTGTCCGACGAGTGTCCTTCGGCAAACAACTACCGTTATCCATACGGTATGGATCTTTTGACATGGACGGAGCCCGACTACCATTGGATCAACTTCAAGCGCAACGGCCCCAACCATTGGCACAGCGACAGGCCTCATGCCCATTTGGACTATAAGCCGGGAACTGCATCGAATTTTATTGGGGTGGAAAACCAAAACGAGAGCGTTCTGCTCACAGGTAGAGGCTACATGGCCAGCATAGTCAAGCCGACCTTGTTGCAGAGCCACGGCACACTAAACGGAGAGAATAATCTTTTTGTGAAATTGACTGTTTCGGGTAAATACCTTAAAGGCTGGAACCTTGTGGGCAACCCGTATCACGGCTACCTCGACTTCAATGAGGTGGTAAGGGCAAACAGTGGTACGAATGATGTTTTGGGCAAAGAAAAAGGGAGTTACTTCTATGTGGTCTACGATGCAGACAAATACGCTACGAAAGCCTATGTCTATTATCCTATTGGAGGTTCGGAGAATGGCGAGTATGCCAGCCAGTACCTGCACCCGCACCAAGGCTTCTATGTGAAAGCGGCCAAAACGGGCGACCTTGTCTTCAACGAAAGCATGATTGTGACACGCAACATGCTTCGTACGGATGCCGATGGCCACTTCAGAGGCGGCAGTTGGAACGACTACCGCCCTGCCTATCCACTGGTGAACCTCTATTTGAGCAGTCGCCACGGTTGTGCCGATGTGACGGTCATTGAGTTTGAGCGTCCTGAATGGGGCGGCGCATCGAAGATGAAGGAACTGCGCCAAGGCAACGGACTCTTCTATGCCCAGCACGACAACACGCTCTATGCCGCCCTCTTCACGGAGAAGGGTGCTGAGCGCGTGCCGTTGTGGTTCGAGGCGAAAGAGGATGACATCTTCACTATCAAGTGGAACACCGCCAATGGCGACTTCCTGAGCATGTACCTCATCGATAACATAAAAGGCGTGACCTGCGACATGCTCATAAACGACAGTTATACTTTCGAGGGTAGCACAAGAGATTATCCATCACGCTTCCAGATTGTATTCAGATTGGACGATGACCTCGAAGAACCAGACGAACCCGAAGAGCCAGAGGATGACGATGGACAAAATTTCGCCTTCTTCGACGGCTCGCAATGGGTGGTGACTGGCGACGGCATGTTGGACTTCATCGACCTGCATGGCCACATCCTGTCGCGCTACGATGTGCATGGCCAACGCCGCGTGAGCCTGCCGGTGGTGGCCTCGGGCATGTACTTGTTCCGCCTGAGCAACAGCGAGGAAGTGAAAGTGCAGAAAATCATTGTCAACAACCAATAAATAGGAGGGATGCGAAATGAGAAAGAAAATGAAAATCACGACGATTAAGAGCAGACAAATCATCCTTTCTGCGACACTTTTGCTGGCAATGTTGCTGACGATGGCTACGGCCACGGCCCAAGTGTTCATCATGGACGATGAGTTTGAAGGCACGATGCGCCAAAACACCGAGGACTTTGGCCTCATTGTCCCGATAGAAGGCCTCGATTCCGACGTCCTTAGCGGGGAGTATTTGATGAAGAAAAGGAAGAAATCGAAACGTTGAAAAAATTGTGATTTTAGCGAAAAAAAATTGACATTAAAGGTTTTTTCCTAATTTTGTGGCCTTATTGAAACGAGAAAAATTTGGTTATGGAAATAAAAAGAGTCTTCGACTTGCTCGACAATTATGTTGAGAAGTATCCCAACCAGCAGGTGGCGCTTGCTGGCAAGAAAAACGGTCAATGGGTGAATTACAGTGCCAATTCCTATAAGGAGAACGCTGACATACTGAGTTATGCCCTCATTGAGTTGGGCATTGAGAAAGGTGACAAGGTGGCCATGATCCTGACCAACCGTCCCGAATGGAACATGCTCGACATGGCCATTAGCCAAGTTGGAGCCATCACCGTGCCGGTCTATCCCACCATCAGCGAGGAGGACTACCGCTTTATCCTCAGCGACTGCGATGCCAAACTGGTCGTCATCGACGGCCTTTCCGTGATGAACAAAGTGACCAACATCCTGCCCGATGCGCCCAACGTGAAAATGGTCTACACCATGGTCGACCGCGAGAAATATCCCTATTTCGACCAAATGCTGCAACTCGGCAAGGAACATCCGCACGCCGATGAACTGGCGAAGCGCAAGGCCGCCGTTGACGAAATGGAGTGTGCCACCATCATCTACACCTCTGGCACCACGGGAACACCCAAAGGTGTGATGCTTTCTCACCACAACCTGATGAACCAGTTCAAGAATTTCTACTACACCATCAGCGACCATTCCAACAAGGCTTTCAGTTTCCTGCCCGTGTGCCATGCCTACGAGCGTGCGCTCAACTATTGCTACCAATATCGTGGAATGTCAATCTATTACGCTGAAAGTTTGGCCACTATCGCCAACGACATGCGCGAAATCCATCCCACGATGATGTGTGCCGTGCCGCGTGTGCTGGAACGTTTCTACGACGCGATTTACCAGTCGGGAAAGAAGCAGAAAGGCATCGCGAGGGTGATTTTCTTCTGGGCATTGCATCTTGGCGAGCGTTACAGAATCTCTTCCGACAGCCGCCATTGGTTCTACGACATCAAGTTGGGCATTGCCGACAAACTCGTTTATTCCAAAATCAGGGCCAACATTGGTGCCGAGAATTTCGACATCATCGTTTCGGGTGCCGCCGCCATTTCGCAAAAGATTGCCGGATTCTTTTCCGCCATCAAAATGCCTGTTTTTGAAGGCTATGGCCTTACCGAAACTTCTCCTGTTATCGCAGTGAGCAATCGCAATGCGCATGGACGCGAAGTAGGTTATGTCGGGCAACCGCTTCCGGGCATAGAGGTGAAGATTGCCGAAAACGGGGAAATCATCTGCCGTGGCCACAATGTGATGATGGGTTATTACAAGCAACCTGAGCTCACGAAGGAAGTCATCGATGCCGATGGTTGGTTCCACACGGGCGACATGGGCGAATTCAACCAGTACAACCAACTGAAGATTACGGGCCGCATCAAGAGCCTGTTCAAGACTTCGGGCGGCAAGTACATCAACCCTGATGTGATTGAGGCCAAGTTCAGTTCCTCCAAGTTGATTGAGCAGATTTTGGTGGTGGGCGAAAACCAGAAGTTTGCCGGTGCGCTCATCATACCGAGTTTCGCCGACCTGAAGGCATGGTGCGCCAAGGAGAAGATTCCTTACACGACCAACGAGGAAATGATCAAGAATCCCGAAGTGCTGAAGCGTTACGCAAAGGAAGTCAACGAATTGAACAAGGGCTTGGGCGAAACCGAAAAAATCAAGAAACAAGTCCTTCTCGCCGACGAGTGGAGCATCGCCAACGGCCTTCTTACTCCAACGCTCAAAGCCAAACGCAAAATCATCACGGCGAAATACAAGGATGTGATTGAGAAGATGTTTGCATAATAAAAAAGGAGCCGCGAGGCTCCTTTTTTTGTATGTTTTTCAGAAAAAACTCATATTATGGAATAAAAACATTATTTTTGCCGGACATAATTTATGATAGTATGAGATTTGTTGATAGGGAAAACGAAATATTGAGGCTGAAACATGTACTTGGCAAAGACGGACATGCCAAATTCGTCATTGTCTATGGACGCAGACGTTTGGGCAAATCAACGCTTATCCGCCATGTGATTGACGATCAAGATGTTTACTTTATGGCCGACCAAACAGAACAGAGCCAACAACTTGCGTTGATGGCGAAAACGATTGGCACAAGATTCCCCGATTTCGACAAGGTTTTTTACCCTGATTGGGATAGCCTTTTCAGCAGTCTTGCCCATCGTGCAAAGGAACGTTTCACGCTTTGCATCGATGAATTCCCTTATCTCGTCAAGTCGTGTCCCAGCCTGCCTTCGGTGCTGCAACGGCATATCGACTCCCATCAATTGCCGTTCAATCTCATCATTTGTGGCTCGTCGCAACAAATGATGCAAGGTTTTGTGCTTGATGCGGCCTCGCCTTTGTATGGCCGTGCGGATGCCATACTAAAACTTGAGCCTATTCCAGTCAGGTTTTTGCAGGAAGTGTTGGGCGGCAATGCCATCCAAACCATTGAGGAATCTGCTGTTTGGGGTGGTGTGCCTCGTTATTGGGAAATCAGGGAACAATCGTCTTCGTTGACGGAAGCTATCACCCAACACATTATCGACCCTAATGGCATACTTTACGATGAGCCTTCGAGACTGTTTATTGATGATTTTCAGCATACAACGCAATCGGCAGCATTGTTGTCGCTGATTGGCAATGGTGTCAACCGGCTTTCAGAAATTGCGGGTAGGATGCAAAAAAATGCCACCGACCTTAGCGGACCTTTGGCCAAACTCATCAATCTTGGTTATATTGAGCGAGAAACACCTTTTGGAGAAAGCCCACGCAACAGCAAACGCAGTTATTATCAGATTTGCGATCCTTTTATGAGAATGTATTATCGCTATGTGGTTCCCAACCGATCTTTAATCAACCTTCGTAGGCATAATATTGTTGCCCAAACCATTAGCGACACATTCTCCGATTTCGTGGCCTTGCATTGGGAACGGCTTTGTCGCAATGCCGTAAGCGGAAACCGCTTGTTGGATAGCACTTGGGGCATGGCCTCCCGCTGGTGGGGAACCGTCATCGAAAACAACGAAAAGAAAACCATCGAATTAGATGTAGTCGCTGAGTCAACCGACAAACGGAAAATGCTCATCGGAGAATGTAAATGGACGGAAGGCGAAAACGCAATGCTACTTTTCCGTGAACTCGAAACCAAGGCAAAGTCGTTGCCTTTCGTGAAAGGTAAAGAAATTGTACTTGCCTTGTTTCTTAAACATCCGTCCCTTGATGGAACCACAAGCCAAGTGTTTCTCCCTCAAGATGTTGTCAACGACTTTCAATGAACATAATAATTATGGAGTAAAAACATTATATTGTAACTCCATAATTTATTTCTTCGTCTACTCCAAATAAGTATATCCATAAAGCCCCGACCGATAGTTGGACAGGAATTCCTTGCCCTCCTCAACGGTGATTTTGCCCTCTTTCACGCACTTCGTGACCCATGTTTCCACCGTGCGGACGAGTTTCTTCGGACTGTATTGCACATATTCCAAAACATCGGCAACGGTTTCGCCGTCAATGACTTGGTCAATGTAATAGCCTTTATCGTCCACCGAAATATGCACGGCGTTGGTGTCGCCGAAAAGGTTGTGCAAGTCGCCCAATATTTCCTGATACGCGCCCACGAGGAACACACCTATATAATAATGCTCCTTGTCGGTGAAACTATGCAGCGGGATGGTGTGTTGCGTCGATTTGGCAACGAAATTGGTGATTTTGCCGTCGCTGTCACAGGTGATGTCCTGCAAGGTGGCAAGATGCGTTGGGTTTTCATCAAGCCTTTGGATCGGGATGATGGGGAAAAGTTGGTCGATGGCCCAAAGGTCGGGCAGCGACTGGAACAGGGAGAAGTTGCAGAAGTATTTGTCGGCTAATAATTTGGGCAGCGAAGTGAAGTCCTCGGGGACACGTTTCAGGCTGTTGGCGATATGGTTCACCTCGCGGGCAATGCTCCAAAACAAGCGTTCAATCTTGGCCCTTGACTTGAGGTCTAATAAACCGAGGCTGAACAAGTTAAGGGCTTCTTCTCGAATCTCTTGCGCATCGTGCCAAATCTCCAAAGAGGAACTTTTGGTGAGTTCGTCCCAAGAATCATAAAGTTCCTTGATGAGTTCGTGGTCGTTTTCCTCGGGTTCCTCGTCGTCGTCCCATTCGGGCAACGAGGTCTTTTCCAGCACCTCAAAAATCAGCACGGAATGGTGGGCAGTGAGGGCACGTCCCGATTCGCAAATCACGTTGGGGTGGGGGAGTTCGTTCTTGTCGCAGGCATCCACAATGGTGTAGATGGCGTTGTTGGCGTATTCTTGAATGCTGTAATTGACAGAACTTGCGCTACTTGAACTCGTTCCATCGTAGTCCACACCAAGGCCTCCGCCCATGTCGACGTACTCAATGTGGTAGCCCATCTTGTAAAGTTGCACATAAAACTGTGCCGCTTCGCGAAGGGCCACGTTGATTTTCTTGATTTTGCTGACTTGGCTGCCGATGTGGTAATGCACCAATTTCAGGCAGTCTTTCATGTCGTGTTCGTCAAGGAAATCGAGGGCTTCGAGAAGTTCTGAGGAGGTGAGGCCGAACTTGCTGCCGTCGCCGCCCGACTCTTCCCATTTGCCGGAGCCTGAACTGGCCAACTTGATTCTTACGCCCAAATTTGGCGTGACTTTCAGGCGTTTGGCGATTTTGGTGGTGATTTTCAACTCATTCAGTTTCTCGATGACGATGATGATCTTCCGACCCATCTTTTGGGCGAGTAAGGCCAATTCGATGAATTCCTCGTCTTTGTAGCCGTTGCACACGATGAGCGAGTCGGAATCGGTGCCAAGCGCGATGATGGCGTGGAGTTCGGGCTTCGAGCCGGCTTCCAAACCGATGTTGCACTTCTTGCCATGACTGACGATTTCTTCGACCACGGGGCGCATTTGGTTCACCTTGATAGGCATCACCACGAAGTTTTGCCCGTTAAATTTGTATTCCTTCGCAGCCTCCTTGAAGCAGGAATCAATCTTGTTGATACGGTCGTCGAGGATGTCGGGGAAACGCAGTAGCATCGGGGCTGAAACATCCCTAAGTGACAGTTCGTCAACGAGTTCCGGAAGGTCAACCGAAGCACAACCTTCTTTGGGAGTCACGGTCATGTGGCCTTTCTCGTTGATGGAAAAGTAGTTGCCGCCCCAGCCTTTCACGTTGTAAAGGTCCTCGGAGTCTTCAATGCGCCATTTTCTCATTTCGTTTGGGTTTTGAGTTTTAAATTGGGTGCAAAACTATTAAAAATAATGATTGTTGATGAGTTATTTGCAAATAATAACTATTTTTGCAGAAAATAAATCAATAATGAGTTCAATTTTTGGCAGGGAAAACAATACAAGCAGCACATCGGCAAGCGTCTTGATGATTAACGGCCAGGGCATTATGATTAGCGTTGGCGGACAGGATTATTTCTTGTCCTACAACCGCGTGCCAAGAACAGCGGCTTTTCCAAACATGAATTGAACGACATACAAAAAATCGTAGAGAAACATGCAGAACGATTCAAAGAGCAATACAAGCAGCACATCGGCAAGCGTCTTGATGATTAACGGCCAGGGCATTATGATTAGCGTTGGCGGACAGGATTATTTCTTGTCCTACAACCGCGTAACCGCGTTCCGTGGATGCGCGAGGCCTCAATCAATGATGTGTTGAATATCCAAATGTGTGGTAATGAGGCTATTGAATGGCCCAATTTGGATGTTGACTTAGAGCTGGACAGCCTTCGTCACCCTGAGCGTTATCCCTTGCTTATCAAACGAACTCCTTCTGAAGTATTGGAAGCATGAGATTGATTGTCGATGCAGGTTCCACTAAAATGGAATGGATTCTCTTGGACGGAAACGAGGTGAGAAGCCGTTTCCTGACCAAAGGCTTTAATCCGAATTATGCTGACATTCAAACACTTGTATTGATGTTCAATGGCGTGTCTCTTCCCAGCGAAATCCAATCCATCCATTATTACGGCACAGGCTGCGGCAGCGAACAAAACTGCCAATTAATAAAAAAGGTGTTCCAAAACCATTTTCCAAAAGCCGAAATCCATGTCACCCATGACCTTATGGCTGCCTGCCACGCCCTTTTTGGGAACGAAAAAGGAATCGCTTGCATCCTTGGAACAGGTTCAAACTCATGTGTTTACGATGGTGAAAGAATTGTTGAAAAGGCCGTTTCATTGGGCTATCTTGTTGGTGATGAGGGCAGTGGAATGTACATCGGCAGGGAGGTGACGAAAGCCTATTTTTATGGTTTCATGCCAGAGGAATTAAGGCAAAGATTCCATGAAGCATACCGTTTGGAATTGAAGGATTTCGTTCAAAACCTGTATCATAACGAACAGCCTTCCAAGTATTTGGCCTCGTTTGCGAAGTTTGCTGGCGAAAACCAATCGCATCCTTTCATTCACGGCTTGGTGAAACGCTGTTTCCAAGCCTTCATTGAGGTTTTTGTTTTGCGTTTTGAGGATTGCAAATCGATGAAAGTCAGTTTTATAGGCTCAATCGCCTATCATTTCCAAGACATCTTGAAAGAAACCATGTCCGCCAATGGCCTCACGATGGGCGAGGTGATGAAGTCACCGACTGAAGGGTTGATTCGGTTTTATCTCATGTGATTTCTTTTTGCTTTCATTGAAAATCAAGCCTTCGTCACACTATTTTTCGTATCTTTGCCGCTCATTTTGAAAAATCATTCCCATGGAAAATAAAAACACGTTAATTGGTTTTGTTCTCATCGCGGCCATTCTCTTTGGCTGGATGTATTTTATGACCCCATCGAAGGAGCAATTGGCTGAGCAACAGCGTATTCAAGACTCCATTCGGCGCGTAAGGCTTGAAGAAATGGCTTTGGACTCGATTCGTGAAGCTGAACGCCGACAAGCTGATGCCAAGTTGGCTATCCTGCAATCGGACACGATTCAGTTGGAAGGTTTGGATTCTCTTGGCAGAGCGCAACTTGTGCAAAACACCCTACGCGACAAATACGGCATATTCGCCGTTGCAGCGGAAGGCGCGGAAAAGACTTGGACCATTGAAAACAAACTCCAAAAGCTGACTTTCAGCAACAAAGGCGGCTTTTTGAAACAAGTTGAGTTGAAGGACTACAAGACCTACGACTCGCTGCCGCTGATTTCCTTCGACCCCGAAACGGTGAAGTTCGACCTGTCGTTTTTTGCCCAAAACCGCATTGTGAACACTTCTCAGTTCTATTTCCAGCCTTACATGAACGGACGGCCTTACAAGGGTGGCGATATGACCGTAGCCGAGGGCGACAGCATTGTTTTTGCCTTGCGCTTGCCCACCGACGATGCCAGCAAATACATTGAATATGTCTACACCATCCACGACGACAACAGCATGATGGACTTCGACATCCGCACGGTCGGGCTGAGGGATGTGATTGCAACCAACGCCGACTACATGACCATCGATTGGGAAGTAGACCTGATGAAACAAGAAAAGAGCACCGACCGTTTTGCAGGCGAAACGGTGTATTACAGGTCGTTGACCGACAAGGATGTAGACCACCTCAATGAGCAAAAAGACGGAGAGCAGACCGTGAACAGCAAACTGAGATGGGTGTCGTTCAAGCAGCGTTTCTTCTGCAATGTGATTGTGGCCAAGGAAGAGTTCGAGAACGCTCACATGGCCATGCGCACCCGCAAGTCGAACAATCCGCGCTATTTCAAGTCGATGTCGGCCAATATCGAGGTGCCTTACGACACGCGGTCGGAAACCAACCTTATCCCGATGCAACTCTATTTCGGCCCCAACCATTTCAAGACCTTGCGCAGTTACGGCATCGGTTTGCAAGACCAAATAAACTTGGGTAACTTCTTCTTAATCAGGTGGATCAACTACGGTGTCATTGCCGTGTTCAATTGGTTGAGCAGTTATGGTTGGAACTATGGTATCGTCATCCTGATCCTTACCATCCTTATCAAAACCTTGCTGTTCCCTTTGGCGTTCAAGTCCTATAAGTCGTCGGCCATCACCCGCGTGCTGAAACCCGAAATGGAGGCTATCAACGAGAAATACCCCAAGGAAGAAGATGCCATGAAGAAGCAACAAGCCATTCTGAACTTGCAGCGTCAGGCAGGAGTGAGTCCCGCTTCAGGATGTTTGCCCGCCTTGTTGCAATTCCCCATCCTTATCGCCATTTTCCGCTTCTTCCCGGCCAGTATCGAGTTGCGCCAGCAGCCCTTCCTTTGGGCCGAAGACCTCTCGACCTACGACAGCATCGTTGAGTTCCCTAAATTCCTCGGCATGGACCACCTCAGCCTGTTCACCATACTGATGACCATCACCACGCTCATCTATACTTGGGTGAACAACAAGCAGATGGACTACACGAGCAACCCGCAAATGAAGCCCATGAAGTGGATGATGTACCTCATGCCCATCATGTTCTTTGCCATCTTCAATAACTACTCTTCCGGCTTGAGTTACTACTATATGTTGGTGAATATCATCACCTTTATCCAAATGTTCATTTTCCGCAGGATGATTGACGAAAACAAGGTGCGTGCCACCATTGAGGAAAACAAGAAGAAGCCGCAGAAGAAGAGCAACTTCCAGAAACGCCTTGAGGAAGCCCAAAAACAGCAGGCCAAATTGCAGCAACAACAAAAAAGACGCTAACGATGGAAAACAAACTCAAAAGATTCATTGACGCCATCCTTGAAACGCGCAAGGTGTGGCTGCTTGAGGCCAAGGAAGGCTTTTTTGCCATGTTGGAGGACAATGACGGTGAACCCTACATACCGCTTTGGGAATCAGAGGAATTGGCCGCGAAAGCCGCGCAAGGCGACTGGGAAGGCTACACCGTGACTGATATGGGTTTTTCGGAGTTAAGCCACTGGCTCAAGGAATTGGCCAACGATGAGATTGACATTGCCGTTTCGCCCGAGGCCGACGGCGAGATTACCGCGATACCTTCGCACAAGTTCAGGACATGGCTGAAGCCCTACGACGACCATTCCTATAAGGAAAAGGATGAGGGGGAGGATGGCGACGACTTCGACTATGGCGAGGGATGGGCGCAACCGTGGGGTTAGTTGAGAGTTGAGAGTGTAGAGTTTAGAGTTGGGAGTTGTTTGAGAGGAGGGCATAGCCCTGAAAGGGCGAAATATCACAACCCGGCGTGAAACGTCAGGGTCAAAAACATCGGGGAGGATAAATGAAACAATATGAAAAGCAAGTTGTTTGGTGTATTGTTGCTGATTGAGGCTGCGGCACTTCTGCTGACGGCTGGGGTGGCATTGCACTATCAGCACACGGCGGGCGAGGGCGATGCCCCTTATTTCCTCCTGACCGCAGGCCTTACGGGTGCGGTGGGATTGCTTTTCTACAACATCGGCAACATGCTAAAAAAGAGCACTTTGCAGATTCGGGACACTTTTTTTGTGGTGGCTTTGTCGTGGGTGCTGTTTTCCCTTTTCGGGATGTTGCCTTTCTTGATGTACGGCACGATGGACAATGTCACCGATGCGTTTTTCGAGACGATGTCGGGCTTTTCAACCACGGGTGCCACGGTGCTCGACAACATTGACAGTCAGCCGCATGGCATCCTGTTTTGGCGTAGCATCATGCAGTGGATGGGCGGTTTGGGAGTTGTGGTTTTCACTTTGGCCTTCATTCCGTCGGTGGCCAAAGGTTCCAAGAAAATGTCGCTTTTCGCTGCCGAGGCTCCGGGCTTGAGTGTGGAGAAATTGGCGCCTACGATGGGTGCCACTTCGCGCCTGCTTTGGATCATCTACATAGTTTTGACGCTGCTTTGCGCCATAGCCTATCGGCTTGGCCCGATGAACACTTTTGATGCCGTTTGCCACGCCCTGACGACCATTGCCACAGGCGGTTTCAGCACGCATCAGGCAAGTATCGGTTATTTCCAGTCGAGTTATGTCGAATATGTTTGCATCTTCTTTATGCTGTTGGCGGGCATCAACTTTGCCATGTATCATTTCCTGTTCAACAACCGTTTCGATGTGATTCGGCGCAACGAGGAACTGCATTGGTACTTGGTTGCCATTCTCGGATTCACGGTGATTTTCATGGCTCGTTTCTATTTTGCCCCTCATTTTGATGTGATTACTGATGAACAATTGGCTTCCCATCCGCAGAGCGAGGCTGAGCGTGTGCGCACTTCGCTGTTCCATGTGGTGGCAGTGCTGTCGAACACGGGTTTCCAAGGCAGCAACTACGACTACGACCTTTGGGGTCGCCTCTTCCTCATTCCGACGGTCGCGATGATGATTGTGGGCGGCTGTGCAGGCTCCACCAGCGGCGGCATTAAAATGATACGGGTCATCGTGCTTTTCAAGTACATCAGGAAGTCCATTTACGAGCTGATTCACCCATCAAGTGTTTATACAATCAAGATTTCCGACCAGCGGGTCGAGGAGATGTCGGTGAAGCGCGTCGTTTCGTTTTTCTCGTTGTTCTTCATCTTGTTCATTATCAATGTCGCGCTACTCACTGCAACAGGGATGAAGATGGAGGACTCTTGCATTTCCTTCCTGACCTGTTTCAGCAACTACGGTCCCGGCTCAGGAATTACAGGACCGAGTGGCAATTTCGACGCCATTCCCAATGCCGCCAAATGGCTCCTTTCGTTCGACATGCTCGTCGGGCGTTTGGAAATCTTCACCATTCTGCTGCTTTTCACGCCGAGTTTCTGGCGGGCGAAATGACCTTTCATCCTCCGTTACTCTGCTTGATGATCGGAATATAGATGATGAGGATGACAATCAAGCAAATAGCTAATATGGCAATCAATAAAAACGTGTAATACAAGGCCATTGCAAGAAAGCTTCGCCACACGGATTTTATTGTATTGAATCCTAATATTTTACGGAAGCAAGCGGTGAAAGCCGCAACAATGACAAGAGGGATCAAATCACCCATGGTGTCAAAAGCGTTATCCGAAAACAGAAACACAAGACTGGCCAGACATCGGTAGAGAACCACCATGACCAATGAATAGGCGATGGCTATCAAATACTCGGCCCGGTAGTAACGTTTTCTGTTGGCTCTGCCATAGCACATCCGCGTGGCGAAGAGGAATAAGGGAATCGTCAGCATGGTGACGGCGGTGTAGTGTGTGTTGTACATCTTCATACCCACGCCGAAAACTCGTTTTAGCTCGTTGACGCTTGAAATGGCCTCTTTGGTTTTCTCGTCAAGGCTGGCATCGACCGTTTCCTTCGTTTCCAAATACTCTTTTTCCATCGTTTTCAGGTCGCCACGACTGCCGGTGATGGAGAACAGCAAAATATAGACCGTCAGTGTGAAAAACAGCATGGGGAAAGGGGAGAAGTAGCGTCTGCGCTTGCCTTTGAGGATTTCGACGACCATCGCTCCAGGGCGGGTGAACAGGTTCCTGAAGGTGAACCAGATGCCGCCGTCCTTGCTTAGGAATGCCGCCAATAGGTTCTCGAAAATGAAGCGCATGGTGAAGCGTCCCGTATCGGCATTTTGTCCGCACTCGGGGCAGAAATTGCCTTCGAACTCGGTGCCGCAGTTGAGGCAATGGGTGGTCTTGGTTTGGGTTTCGACTTCGGTTTGTATTTCGTTTT
>CACXQO010000020.1 GCA_902769815.1 uncultured Bacteroidia bacterium
AATGGACAGCCACGACCTCAAACTCGGCGAACAAATCATGATTATCGGGCCGACCACCGGCGTTTATGAAGACACTTTGAGCGAAATCCGCGTGGATTTAGGCAATGTGCAGCAAACCGTCAAAGGCGAGCTGTGTTCGATTCCCGTGAAGTCGTTGGTAAGGCGGGGAGATAAAGTTTATAAAGTAGTTGATAGTTGTTTAGTTGATTAGTTGATTAGTTGATAGTTAGCGTCGATATGGATTAATCCTAAATGAAAAATTATCGAGAAATCCGCTCGTTTCGGGATTTTTGGTATTTTTGCGGAAAATATTCCATTATTATGGCTGTACTGACAATGTTTTATGGAATCATTATTTCCATGTATTATTACGACAACCGTCAGCATCATTTTCCTCATGTCCATGTCAAGTGCCAGGACAAGGAGGCGGTGATAAGGATTCCTGATGGTGAGATAATTGAAGGCGAACTTCCTTCCGGGAAAAACAAACTCGTTCAGGCATGGATGGAAATTCATAAGGATGAACTCATGGCGGATTGGGACTTGGCTTCCAACGGCACCAATGTCTTCCAAATAGAACCTTTAAAATAAGCAGAAATGAACCCTCGTGTAAAATCGGTGAAGGCGGAAGGCAATTACGTTTTGCTGTTGGAGTTTGTCAACGGCGAAAAAAAACGCTTTGATGTTTCTCCTTATATTGGGAAAGGTGTTTTCGCCCCACTTTCCGATGAGTCGTTTTTTCGGAAAGTAAATGTCTTCTTGGGCAGCATCCAATGGCCTAATGGTGCCGACCTTTGCCCTGATACATTGTATTTGGATTCAATAACTGTATAAATCTAACATTATGAAAAAATTGCTATTATTCTTGTTATCAATCTGTTGCGCAATCCCAGCAAAGGCGCAAAATGTCAACAACTACAATCAAAAGTTGGACAGCGTGTATTATGGCAGTGGCGTTGAGCGTCTGCAATATGATGACAGGTACAATTGTACTAAAATCCAGCTTGTTGAATATGGCGTTAACGGACAAGAAATAGTGTTCTCCACCAAGGAATACACCTACGATGAACTGAACCGCGTCATCAGAGACGAATATACGGAAATGACAGGTTTTTACAACCTATACGAAAACTCTTACAACGAGCAAGGTTTGGTAGCCCAAAAGATTCGCACCATGAAATACTACGATGAATATGTGGAAATTTATAAGTACACTTATGAATACGATACTAATGGTAACTTGTTGATACACAAAGGATATTGGCTAGAAGATAACAACGAATGGACAGAAAGCTACAGGCATGAGTATTTTTATGCTGATGGGTTGTTGGTCACCATCAAACGTTATTCTAGCACTTCCAATTGGAACAATGTGACGAATTATTATTATAACGAGCAAGGGCTTTGTGTTGAAAAAATCACTAAAAATGGTTCTGAGGTGACGGACAAAGTCTTATACACCTACGAGGAATCGGGGCGAAAAACTTCGGAAACCAAGATGAGTTTAGAAGAACAGGAACTGGTTTTTACCAAAAAAACGGAATGGGAGTTCGATGCGGAAGGCAATTGCGCCAATCTTACCTATTTTGAGTACAACAAATACGACGAGAATTGGCTCTTCTTTTCATCTTTCCAATATGCTTACGACCTCTCCAATCCCATTAATGGCATCGCTGGATTTTCGACCTACTGGGATAACTCCCGTTTTGAACCCAAATACAAGATTCTGAACTATCAAAAGCTTGATGATTATGAGTATAGTTATACGGTAACCTTCCACTATTCGGAAACTACGGGTGTTGAAGAAAACAGCGGAAACCTTGTATGCATTTGGCCCAATCCCGTTAGCGAAATGCTTCATCTTGATATTGAAAATCCGAAGCAAGTGGAAATCTTAACCTTGGACGGCAAGTTGGTGCTGACATCAAAAAATGCCAACCCTATCTGCGTAAGTGGCTTATCCCAAGGATGTTACCTGTTGAAAATCACCCTATCTGACGGGAACATGTCTTTCCAAAAGTTTGTGAAGGAATAACTTATCATGCAAAACTTCAATCTACATACCCATAGCATTTATTCCGACGGCAAGTCGCAGCCTCGCGAAATCGTGGAAGAGGCTGTCCGTCAGGGCTTGACGACCTTGGGCTTTTCGGAGCATAGCCCTTTGCCCTTCGATAACAATTTCTCAGTAAAGGAGGCCAATATGCCCAAATATGTGGCCGAAATTGCCCAACTGAAAGCGAAATTCAAGGGCAAAATCGACATTTATTGCGGTTTGGAAGCCGATTACCTCACGGGAGTTTCCGAACCTTTCGCCGTGACCAAAGAAAAGTATCACCTTGATTATCTGATAGGTGGCGTGCATTTGGTCGGGCAGTCGGCCAATCCTGATGAAATCTGGTTCATCGACGGGCCGAAATGGGAAGTTTACGACGAAGGCCTGCAAAAGTTCTTCGACGGTGACATCCATCGCGCCGTGCGCCGATTCTTTGAACAGTCCAACGAAATGATTGAAAACGAGTCGTTTGACATCATCGCCCATTTCGACAAAATCAAGATGCACAACCGCGACCGCTATTTCCACGAAGATGAGCCTTGGTATCGCAAGTTAGCTTTAGAAACCCTCGACCTCATCCGCGAAAAAGGCTTGATAATGGAAATCAACACGCGCGGCATCTACAAGAAACGCTACAACGGCTTCTATCCCTCGCCTTGGCTGATGGAGGAGGCCTGCAAGATGCACATTCCCGCCATCATCTCCGCCGACGCGCACCATTTCAGCGAAATCACATTGGAGTTTGCCGCCGCCGAGGAAGCCTTGAAGAAAGCGGGCTACTGCAGTGTGGTGAATTTCAAGGATGGACGATGGGTTGAGGTGGCGATTTCGTGAAAAGTTGGAGTGAAAACCACTGGTTTTCGGGATTTTTGCTATTTTTGCAAACAGAAACCAAGTTGAAATGAAGCAGATTAGTATTGATAATGTGCAGTATGTGGATGGCTTGATGCTGTCGTTGTTGTTCAGTGACGGCAGCACCCAAACTATTGATTTCAGTGGTTTTTTCGAAAAACATCCTCATCCTCAATATAACAAGTATAAGAAAATCTCGGAGTTCAAGAAATTTTGGCTACGCAATGGCAACCTCATTTGGGGCAAACATGCCGATTTAAGTTTTCCGTTAAATGCACTTTATTTTGGGGATTTGGAATTGTGCTGTGACGATGAATGGCCCGAAGCAAATTGAAAGCATTAAACAATTAATAATCAATAATATAAAAACCATCAACATAACAAAAAGAACAACTAAAACATACACATAATCATTTAGAATAGCATTTCAAAGACGTATTCTTGAGCATCAATTTCCACAATGTCTCTTTGGGGACACCATATCAAGAAACCGTTATGAGACGCCATTTTTTTGGCGTGGAATAACTTGTTGATATGGTGGGCGTGGAAACCCGATGCTCGGCAAGTTGAACAAATTCCACGCTTTTTTATGCACATCGGGCAACATATCAAAGAGGTGCATATCCATAGGATTTTCCGCAAGGAGAATATGGATATTGCCCTGCTTGAGCGCATTTCAAAGGCTTTGAATTATGATTTCTTTCGTGACCTTTCGAATGAGTTTCAAGAGAAAGTGTAACCAAAGTGGTTACTGTAACTGAATTGGTTACTTGGAAAAATGCTTTGAAACAAATGGAGATAGTATTTTTGCTTTCAATTATAAACAAAGAAAAAATGAAGAAAACAGTAAAAATCTTGGCCTTAGTGCTATTGGTAGTAACAACAATGGTATCTTGCACTAAAAACAATGGAAATAAAAATGCTAACTTGATTGTTGGCAAATGGAAATGT
This sequence comes from uncultured Bacteroidia bacterium, assembly GCA_902769815.1. GTDB lineage: Bacteria > Bacteroidota > Bacteroidia > Bacteroidales > F082 > Limimorpha. The sequence continues at coordinate 3,860 of CACXQO010000020.1, forward strand.
GTGAGTTATAATGTGAATTATACCGATTATTTTGATTCCGATTATTTTAAATGGACAAAAGTTGGTGATTTTTGGAACTTTTCAAAAGATGGAACACTGAATTTTGTGGCGTATGGAGCTACAAAAATGCCAGATCCATACTTGCTATATCCAGAAGGAAAATCAGAATCAAATCTTGTTGAGATACCTATTTCGACACATTACATTATTTCTGACAAATGGCTCACTTTTTTTTGTTTACAATGCAGCTCTTATTTTGGGGGAGATTCTTATACATTTGAAATTATAGAGATTTCAAAAGACAAACTAATTATAGAGTTAGATTTTTCAGCTCCTATGATTGGTTCTGATATGCCGTGTCATTTCCATATTGAATTTGAGAAAGAAGACTAAAGTATCATCTTATGACAACAAAAACACTCTCGTCTAACCATTGGCGAGAGTGTTTTTTTGTCCTTTCGTGAAAAATATGCATCTTCACCCTAAAAAAGTGCCGAAAAATATGCATTTATTTTGCATATTTTTCACAACTTCAAGTAATACACTATATTAGAAGTGCTGTGAATTTCAAGAACGGGCAATGTGTTGAGGTGGCGATTTGATGAAAAATTCAATGATAATTCCTTTTTTTGAAGTTTTTTGCTATTTTTGCCACGGAATTAGTGTCTTATGTCAAAACGAACATTGGATATTATCGAGTACACGATTGCTTTGGTGAACGAGTTTGCCAAGCGTTTCGGCCTTTCCGAGGCAGATTCTTTCAGGTATATTGACCGCTACGATGGAATGAAACTTATAGAGCAATGCTATGGAGTTATGCACACGCTTTCGTTTGCCGACAGTGTTGATGGTATGGCCTCATATTGCAGAAGACACGGAGGGTCGCTATAATGCTTCTTCATCACGGCTCAAATATAATGATTGAGGAGATTGACCTTGCCAAATCCCGTCCAAATAAGGATTTTGGGAAGGCTTTCTATCTTTCGGCGGACGAAGAACAAGCCCGAGAAATGGCCAAGTTCAAAGTGCTGACAGGTGGAGGAGATGTTTGTGTCTCCGTTTTCGAGTTTGACGAGCAAGATTTGGATATGTTGAAAATCAAACGCTTCGAGAACTATACCGAAGAATGGGCAGAATTTGTTTACAATAATCGCGACGAGAAGCAGGATTTCCAGCACGATTTTGATTTGGTCTATGGACCGATTGCCAATGATACGGTTGGTGTTCAGATTCGTGACTTGAGGGAAAGGAAGATTTCTTTTGATGCGTTCCTCAAAAACCTTGAATATTATAAAGGTATCACTTTCCAATATGCTTTTTGCACACCTTTGGCCATCTCAAAACTGAAGAAAGTATGAATGTAACGCCAGCCGAATTCCGATATTTGAAAGAAACCCTATCGAAAGATTTAATAGCGATGCTGATGGAGCGCAAGGGTATGAGTATGGACGAAGCCTTCAGATGCTACTATGAATCAACGACTTTCCAAAAGATAGCCAATCCAGAAACGGGATTGTTCTTCCAAAGTCCTGGTTATGTGTATTCCTATTTGGAAGAAGAGTTTAAACTAAATAAAAAATCATAAATGAAACCATCAATCATCAAATCAGCAATCGTTTTGGCGATGGCGTTGCTGCCTTTGTTTTCTTTGGGGCAAAAGCAAATCACAAAAACCGAAAACTCAGCTTATGTGGAGAACGAATTCATCATTTGGTTGAGGCAAGGCGTGGATGCCGCTACTTTTTCCGCCAACTCAAATGTGGGGATTTTGCCCAAAAGAATGTTATCCAAAAGGCTGAATATCTGGCTTTTCGAAATCACTGACAAGGCTGAATCACGAGAAGTGAAGATGGAGCGGCTTTGGAAAGATCCTGATGTCCGTGTCATCCAAAACAACCATACGAACATCACGCTACGCGAGGTGATTCCCGACGACCCCTATTTCGGCCAACAATGGGCACCGGCCATTATGAGCCTGCCGCAGGCTTGGGATGAATTCACCACTGGCGGTATCACGGCGACAGGCGACACCATCGTGGTGGCCGTCATCGACGGCGGTGCCGATTGGACCCACGAAGACCTGAATTGCTGGATAAACACCCGCGAAATCCCTAACAATGGCATCGATGACGACGGCAACGGCTATGTGGATGACTATCGTGGCTGGAATGCCTACAACCACAATGGAAATGTCGGTGCCAACCACCACGGCACCCATGTTTCGGGCATCATCGGAGCGGTTGGCGACAACGGAAAAGGCGTTTGCGGCGTGAACTGGAACGTGAAGGTCATGTCCATTTGCGGAAGTTCAAGCAACGAATCCATCGTGGTGGAGGCCTATTCATACGCTTTGGAAATGCGTGCCCGCTACAATGAAACCAACGGCGAGGAAGGCGCTTTCATCGTGGCCACCAATTCATCCTTTGGCGTCGATTACGGCAATCCCGATGATTATCCCATCTGGTGCTCGATGTACGACGAGATGGGCAATGTCGGCATATTGAGTTGCGGTGCTGGCCCAAACCTAAATGTGAATGTCGATGTGGTCGGCGATGTGCCATCTGCCTGCCCAGGCAACTATCTGATAGGCATCACCAATACCACTTCGCAAGATGTGAAATATGGTAGCGCGGGCTATGGCATCGAAAACATCGACCTGGGCGCACCCGGCACAAGCATCTATTCCACAACGCCGAACAGCAACTATGGCAACTCCACAGGAACCTCGATGGCCACTCCGCAAGTCTCCGGAACCATTGCGCTGATGTATGCCGCCCTGCCCGAGGAAATGATGCAGGCCTGCAAAAACGACCCCGCAAGTTTCTGTCTTTCAGTGAAACAATCCCTTTTCGATGGTACCGACCATCTGCCTTCTCTCGACGGTTTGGTAGCGGAGGGAAGAAGACTAAACGCATACAGGGCAATAGAAAACTTATTATACGGCGTAACCACGCCCACTTTGACTGGTGAGGTCAAGATTGACGGCGAACCTGTTTTTGGACAAACCCTGACTGCCGTAACGGATTTGGGTTCAATCCCATCCATCCCCGATTTGGGCGAATTGGCTTACCAATGGAAACGCGACACAACTAACATTGAAGGTGCTATTTTCCAGACTTATACTTTGACCGAGGACGACATTGACGAGAACATTTGCGTGCAAGTCACTGCCGAGAATTGTGTGGGAACCGTAATTTCACCTCTTGTCGGCCCAGTCCGAAAGGCAGAACAGGCAATGCCCGAAGCCCCGCTGATGGAGAGCAACACCGACACGAGCATCACCCTCGTTATTGAAGAAGGTTGCGAATACAATATCAACGGCGGCGAATGGCAAGATTCCACCATTTTTGAAGGCCTCACGCCGAATACATCTTACACCTTCACGCAACGCAAAAAAGAGACAAGGTCGTATTACGCCTCTCCCACAAGTCCTGAAGCGGTGTTTTGCACAAGGCCATACGACCAGCTTTGCGAAAACCATAGAAGCATCTTCAAGATCTATCCCAACCCGGCCAAAGGCTATGTAATCATTGAAGGCTCGGGCACTATGACCGTTACCAACGCCCTCGGCCAGGCCATTATGACCAAGGAAATCAAAGGCAAGGAAAAGCTGGAACTGCCGCAAGGGTTGTATTTTGTGACTATGGGTGGTGAAACGCGAAAAATCGTGGTGGAATAACCGCATTTTCGTGAAAAATACGCATCATTTTGCATATCTCCTTTCCAGTACAGACGAAATACTATAAGAGCAGCGTATAGAAATTATCCGGGTTGACGGTCATGATTTCCGTGTTGGGATAGGCTTTCAGGAAAGTTTGGCTTATTTTTGCCTTTTTCTTTGGGTTCCATTTGAACTCGTATGCAGTGAAACGTCCATCGGCTTCCTCAATGTAGTCGATTTCCTGTTGCTGTGTGGTTCTCCAAAAATAACGGTTGACAAATTGACGGTCGTATGCCCTTTTTTTGACCAATTCGCTGATCATCCAGTTTTCCCACAATGCCCCTGTGTCATCGCGAAGCGCAAGGTCGTTGAAATTGTTAATGAGGGCGTTGCGGACACCGTTGTCGTAGAAATAGATTTTACGCGCGGTCTTTAACTCATTGCGGAGATTGCGGCTCAATGAACCAAGCCTGAAAATGACTTGGGCTTGTTCCAACAAGACGATGTATTTCTCCACAGTGTTTTTGTCCAAGTCAACTTGTTGCCCCAATTCGTTCAGCGACACCTCGCTTCCCACTTGAAAAGCCAACGATTGTAATAACTTGACCAATTTGTCAGACTTTTTGACGCGCTCCCATTCGAGGATGTCTTTATATAAGTAACTGTCAGTGATTTGTTTATGGACTTCTTTTTCATCGCCAGGGTGCGTGACGACATCAGGGTAGTAGCCATAGACCAAACGAAGCGGCAAGTGTTTGATTTCCTCAAAAGCATTTGTGTGCTCGGCCATTTCGGCGAATGAGAACGGAAACAGCGTGTATTCCCATTTTCGTCCCGTCAAAGGCTCATTGACACGATTGGCAAGTTCGAAAGATGAACTTCCGGTAAGGATGAGTTGCACATTCGGCAGATTATCGGTTATCAACTTCATTTTCAGGCCGATATTCTCTATTCGTTGGGCTTCATCCACGATTATGATTGTTTTTGACCCTATCAAACTACGAAATTTTTCCACCGACACTTCCTGCAATAAAGTTCTTGTGGCGAGTTCATCGCCATTGAGCCATAAAACGTCATTTGTTCCATTCGTCAGTTCGTGCAGCAATGTGGTTTTCCCCACCTGTCGAGCCCCAATAAGCACGATGGCTTTTCCATTGAAAAAGCGGTTTTTGATGACTTTGTGAAGTTTTCGTTCTATCATAATTTGCCTTTTTACCGTGCAAAAATACTAAATTTGGTGATTCAATTCACCAAATATTATAATTTTTGGTGATTTTATTCACCAAAATCAATGTTTTTTTATGGGCCTTTTTTCTGTCTGATACATTCTTTGAAGGCAAAAAAACAACATTGCCACTGTTTATGGTAATGTTTGTTTCGTGAAAAATATGCATCTTTACCCTAAAAAAGTGCCGAAAAATATGCATTAATTTTGCATATTTTTCTAATTTTGCAGTTTCTCAATATGTTAAGAAGATGCTTAAAAGAAAGATGACAGACCGCCTTTTGGAGTGGAAAAACACGAAGGACAAGGAATGCTTGCTCGTCAAGGGGGCGAGGCAAATCGGGAAAACCTTTATCATTGAGGACTTTGCGCGAAAGCATTACAAGCATTTCGTGGAAATCAATTTCGAGCAACACCCCGAAATGAAGGCCATTTTCGACGGTAGCCTCTCCGTCCCCGAACTGATCCAAAGAATCACGTTGTACCTGCCTGATGCGGAGTTTGTACCGCAAGAAACGCTACTCTTTTTGGATGAGATCCAATCTTGCCCACAGGCACGCACTTCACTGAAATTCTGGGCGATAGACAACCAGTATGATGTGATTGCAACGGGTTCGCTTTTGGGCATTAATTATAAAGAGGTGTCGTCTTATCCTGTTGGTTATGAACGTCAAATGGATATGTATGCGCTTGATTTTGAGGAGTTTTTATGGGCTTTGGGTGTCAAGGAGAGTCTAATAGATGGTTTGCGCGGGCATTTCACTTCGGGTGAAGCCATTGATTCGTTGATTAATGACAAAATGATGTTGTATCTGCGTGAGTATATGGTAGTTGGCGGTATGCCAGCGGTGGTCAACAAGTTCGTTGAGACGCACAATTTCAACCTCGTCCATTCGGAACAGAGCAAGATTTTGGCGGACTATTTGAACGACATTGCCAAGTATGCCCCGACCGCCGACAAGCCCAAAGCGCGGAGCTGCTACCTTTCCATCCCTTCGCAATTGGCCAAGGAAAACACGAAATTCCAGTATTCGGTGGTGGAGAAAAAGGGCACGGCGCGGAAGTTCGCCAACAGCCTCGACTGGCTGCGCGATGCCAACCTGATTGCCTATTGCCACAATGTTTCCACTATCGAGTTCCCGCTGGCCGCCTACGCTAAGCAAGACCAATTCAGGATTTATGTCACTGACATTGGGCTGCTTATCGCGATGTACGGCTTTGAGATGAAACGGGCTATTATTGATGATACGCTTGCGAGCTATGCCAAAGGCGGCATTTATGAGAACCTTATGGCCGATTTTCTGCTGAAAAAAGGGCTGCCGCTGTATTATTACTGCAAGGAAAACAACTCGGTAGAGGTTGAGTTTCTCATCGAGCGCAATGCGAAACCAGTGCCCATCGAAGTGAAAGCCAAACGCGGAACGACCACTTCGTTGAACACCGTTTTGGACAAGCCCAATATCGAAAAGGGCTATAAATTCGGCTCGGGCAACGTAGGCATTGAAGGCAAAAAAACAACATTGCCACTGTTTATGGCAATGTTTGTTTCGTGAAAAATATGCATCTTTACCCTAAAAAAGTGCCGAAAAATATGCAAAAATATTGCATATTTTTCATAACTTCAAGTAATTCAGCACATTGTTTTCAATGCGCTTCAAAAGGTCTTCCGAATCGGGAGCCTTCTCAAATTTGTGTCCCGTGACCTTCTCGTAAAGTTCGATGTAACGCTCTGAAACGCTGTTGACGTATTCGGGTGTCATTTCGGGCACTTGTTGGCCTTCCTTGCCTTGGAAACCGTTGGCCATCAGCCACTCGCGGACAAATTCTTTTGAGAGTTGCACTTGCGGCTCGCCCTTGGCGAAGCGTTCCTCGTACTGGTCGGCGATGAAGTAGCGCGACGAATCAGGTGTGTGGATTTCGTCCATCAGCACGATTTGGTCGCCAATCTTGCCGAACTCGTATTTCGTATCGACGAGAATCAAGCCCTGCTTGGCCGCGATTTCGGTGCCGCGCTGGAAGAGTTTTCTCGTAATGTCCTCAATCTGTGCGTAATCCTTCTCGCTGATGAGACCCTTGGCGATGATTTCCTCGCGTGAGATGTCCTCGTCGTGGCCTTCTTCGGCCTTGGTGGTCGGGGTGATGATAGGCTCGGCAAAACGTTGGTGTTCCTTCATACCGTCTGGGATTTGCACACCGCAGATGGTGTGCTGACCGCTCTTGTAGGTGCGCCACGAACTGCCCGTGAGGTAGCCACGGATAATCATCTCAATGGGGAAGGGCTTGCAAAGGCGGCCCACAGTGACCATTGGGTCAGGGGTGGCAAGTTTCCAGTTGGGGACGATGTCGGCGGTGGCATCTAAGAACATTGCGGCTATCTGGTTGAGTACCTGTCCCTTATAGGGAACGCCCTTGGGCAGGATGACGTCGAAAGCCGAAATGCGGTCGGTGGCGACCATCACCATGTATTCGTCGTTGATGAAATAACAATCGCGGACTTTGCCGTGATAGACCTTGGTTTGGCCAGGGAAATGGTAATCTGTTTTTGTTAAAGCGTTCATTTTATGTTGTTTGTTTAGGATTGTTTCGCAAGAAATCTGGTGTTTTTTTGATTGCCTTCGGCAAGAAATCTTTCAAAATCTTTTTAAAATCTTTCAAAAATCAAACTTCGTTGCTATGGACACGCAAAGGATTTTTGACTGATTTTCTTTCGATTTTTGATTGATTTCTACACGAAGTGTATCCATACTATTATTGATTGATTTGACTTTGTTGAATATCTTTCATTTCTCGGCCTTGGCCGATACCATCATCTTTCTCTTCTGTATCATGATGTTTCTTATAAGCATTAATAATGTCCGTCACCAACTTGTGCCGCACAACATCCTTGTCGTCCAAATAGATGAACTCGATGCCGCGCACATTCTTCAAAACCTCCATCGCTTGCGGCAGTCCCGAAGGCGTTTTGGGCGGCAGGTCGATTTGGGTGATGTCGCCGGTGACGATGAACTTGGCCGAGCGTCCCATGCGGGTGAGGAACATCTTCAATTGGCTGCGAGTGGCGTTTTGGGCTTCATCCAAAATGACAAAAGCGTGATCCAATGTACGCCCGCGCATGAAGGCCAAAGGCGCGATTTCAATCGTATGGTCTTCGAGATAACCCTCTAATTTCGTGGATGGTATCATATCGCGCAATGCATCATAAAGCGGTTGCAGATACGGGTCGAGCTTGTCTTTCAGGTCGCCGGGGAGAAATCCTAAATGCTCATCAGCTTCGACGGCGGGACGGGTCAAAATGATTCTTCGTACTTGTTTGGTTTTCAATGCCCTGACGGCCAAAGCCACGGCGGTGTAGGTCTTTCCCGTTCCGGCAGGGCCAATGGCGAAGACCAAATCCTTCTGTTCCGAAGCCGTCACCATCCTTTTTTGGTTGGCTGTAATCGCCTTGATGGGCACGCCGCTGCGCCCAAAAACCAAAACATCACTCTCCGACATCTTCTGTTGCAACTCAGTGTCAGTGCTTGCCATCATCACGTCTTCCACGGTTTGTGCCGTAAGTTTCCCGAAACGCTCCAATTGCACCATCAAAGTTTCGTAGCGGTTGGTGAAATACTCGATTTCCTCATCATCGCCTATCACCTTCAAAAAGTCGCCACGCGCGATGAGTTTCAACTTGGGAAACATGCTTTTCACTAATTCCAAATACTTGTCGTTTGGGCCGTGAAGTTCCTTAGGATCAACGTTTTCTATCTGAAGAATCTGCTCTGCCATGTTTGCTGGGTTTATCGAAGTATGTTGTTTTATTTAGCCGCAAAGATAGTCTATTTTTCAGTTGTTTCGTTTCTTGCAATGACAGATTGCAAAAAACGAAGATTTTTTTCAAAAACCTATCTTGGATTTGGCATAAATGCTATACCTTTGCAAAATCTTTGACGAAGCGAAGGAAATCGATGGCAATTATCACATTAACAAGCGATTGGGGGAAAAAGGATTATTACGCGGCGGCGGTAAAGGGCACTATTTTGTCCATGCTACCGACCGCAACCATTGTTGATGTGACGCACGAGATAGAGCCGTTTAATGTGGCGCAGGCGGGTTTCACGCTCAAGAATTGCTTCCGTTGTTTCCCTCCCGGGACGATTCACATCATCGCGGTCGACACGATTGAGTCGATGGAATGTCCGCATGTGGTGGTGAAGGCCGAGGGGCAATATTTCATCTCGACCGACAACGGCATTTTCAGTCATATCCTCGACGGGAAATTTGAGGAAGCCTATTGCATTGATGTAATCCAAGACTCTGATTTCTTTACATTTGCCACACGCGACCGTTTCGCGAAAGTGGCTGTGATGATTGCCAATGGCGAACCACTTTCGAGCATCGGCGAGCCTCGATTGAAACTGAATCCAGGTGGGGCTTTCTGTGCCGTGGCTCGCGACAATACCATCGAGGGCGTGGTGATGCACATCGATTCCTACGACAATCTGATAACCAACATTTCACGCGAACTCTTTGAGCATGAACGCCGTGGCCGCGACTTTACCATTATGGTGAAAGGCGACCTTTACACAGTGGATGAGATTTCAGACAGTTATCTTGATGTCGATGTGGTGGATTTGGTAGCCATTTTCGGCACGCACGGCTATCTTGAACTCGCCTTGAACAAGGCCAAATTAGCCTCGTTGTGCGGCATCGAGCCGAAAGCCGTCATCAAAGTGGTGTTTTATGATAAGGAAGCCACGCCTACACCTGGCAAATTATTCTGATTTCCAAACTTTTCTGATTACAATCTGTTGGAACACTCTCCAAAGAACCAACCCAACCAGTATACCTAATATGGCACCGCAGAGGATGTCGCCCGGGTAGTGGAAACCCAAATAGATGCGGCTGTAACTCGAAATGAAGGCCCACAAATACAACACAATCCCAAGCCAAGGGCGATAATTGCGCAAAACAGGCGTGAGAAAGGCCGCGACAGCAAAGGTGTTGGCAGCATGTGACGAGGTGAAGCCGTATCGACCGCCCGCCAAGCCTTTTGGGAGATGGATTAAATCCTGTAAATCAGGGTTGTAGCAAGGCCTTAAACGCTGAAAAACGGGTTTGAAGACATGGGATGAAAGCTGGTCGGAGCAAAGCACCACCACGCCCACGGCCAAAAAGACCCACCAGCAACGCTTGCCGAACTGCTTCGCCGTCCAATATATTAATAATAGGTATAGCGGAAACCAAATCCCCATGTTGGTGATGAGGATCATAATCTTATCCATCCACTCAACATGAAGGCTGTTGAGGTAAAGGAAAAGGTCGGTGTCGATGGTAGAGAGGGTTTCCATAGGTTGTTGCGTTTACCAGTCTTCTTCCTCGCTTTTGTTCAACGTCAGCCAAATCAAATCTTTCAGTTCGTTGATGCCTTGATTGGCAACTGAACTGATGAAAACATGAGGCACCTTCTTGGGCAAGTGCTTCTTGATTTCCTTGATGGTGTCGTCATCAACCAAATCGCACTTCGTGATGGCCAAAATGCGGTCCTTGTCCATCAGTTCAGGGTTGTATTTCTTCAGTTCGTTGAGGAGGATGTCATACTCCTTTTTTACGTCATCGGTGTTGGCTGGCACCATGAACAACAAGGTTGAGTTTCTTTCAATATGGCGCAAAAATCTGATGCCCAAACCTTTGCCTTCTGCCGCACCTTCGATGATGCCGGGAATGTCGGCCATGACAAAACTCCGATGCTCACGATAACTGACAATGCCGAGATTAGGCACCAAGGTGGTGAAGGGATAGTCGGCGATTTCGGGCTTGGCTGCTGAGACGACCGATAGCAATGTGGATTTTCCTGCATTGGGGAAACCGACTAATCCGACATCGGCCAGCAGTTTGAGTTCCAGCGTAATCCATTCCTCTTGGTTCGGCTCGCCGGGTTGGGCGAATTTTGGGGCTTGCAGGGTGGCCGTCTTGAAAAAGGCGTTGCCCTTGCCGCCGCGACCGCCCTTGAGCAGCACGACCTGTTGTCCGTCTTCTGTGATTTCTCCAAGCATCGTGTGGTCTTCGGCGCGATAGGCCACCGTGCCCAACGGCACATCGATGTAGGCATCATCGCCAGCCGCGCCCGTGAGTTGGTTTCGGCCTCCGGGCACACCGTCGTTGGCGAACACATGCTTGGTGTAGCGCAGGTGGAGCAAGGTCCAAAGTTGGGCGTTGCCACGCAAAATCACGTTGCCGCCGCGACCGCCGTCGCCGCCATCGGGACCGCCTTTCGGGATGTATTTCTCGCGGCGGAAGTGCAGCGAACCCGCACCGCCCTTGCCCGAGCGGCAGAAAATCTTCACATAATCAACGAAATTCGAGGTCATATCAAATGCTGTTATAGGGCGCTTCGACAGGCTCAGCGGCCCAAAGTTTAAAACTCGTCAATGTATTCGATGGCTTCCACCTTTTCGTAGCGGTCGCAATCGAAGTTCAGGTCAACGCCGGGGATGTTGGGCTTCGTAAAGTCGCCCTTGCTGATATTCAGGCTCTTGTCGGCGTAAACCTTTTTCATGTATAGTGCCCAAATAGGCAGGGCTGTATGCGAACCTTGGCCCAATTGAGTGGAGCGGAAATGCACGCTACGGTCTTCGGCACCCACCCAAACGCCCGTAGTCAGGTCGGGGGTGATGCCCATGAAATAGCCGTCGCTTTGCTTTTGGGTTGTGCCGGTTTTGCCCGCTATGGGGTTGCTCAATCCGTAGGTCGAGCGCAAGCGGATGCCCGTGCCGCTTTGCACCACACCCTTCATCAGTTCCACCATCTTGTAGGCGGTCAGTTCGCTCATGGCCTCCGATTCTTCGGGACTGAAGCGTTGGATAACATTGCCGTTTTTGTCCTCGATGCGGGTGATGAACATGGGCTTGATGTAAACGCCTTGGTTGGCGAAAGTGCTCATGGCTCCCACCATTTCAATCAACTTCAAGTCGCAGACACCCAAGCAGATAGCTGGAACAGGGTCGATGGGCGACTCCACACCCATGCGGCGGGCTTGCGCAATGACGGCATTAGGCCCAAACTGGTTCATCAGGTAGGCCGAAATCCAGTTGTTGGACTGAGCCAAAGCGTATTTCAGGGTGATTTCCTCGCCCACATGACCGCCCGAATTGCCTGGCGACCAAACGTTTCCGTCCTCCAATTTGATGTTGTATTGGATATTGGGGATACGGGTACAAGGCGTGTATTCGCCTTCCTGCATGGCCAAGGAATAAAGGAACGGCTTGAAAGTGGAACCGACCTGACGGCGTGCCTGCGTGACATGGTCGTACTTGAAGAAACGATAGTCCAAGCCCCCGACGTAAGCCTTCACATGGCCAGTGTGCGACTCGATGGAAATGAGGCTGGTTTGCAGGAACCACTTGTAATATCTGATGGAATCCATCGGCGACATGACCGTATCGATGGGGCCTTTCCAAGAAAAGACGGTCATTGGAACGGGACGGTCGAAAATGGTTTTGATGGTATCCATCGGCACGCCTGCGTTCTTGAGATTGCGGTAACGCTCGGTGCGCTTCATCGATGTTTCAAGGATATGGTCGATTTCGTCGGCGGTCACGTTGGAGAACGGTGCGTTTTTCTGGCCCTTCCAATGCTTGTAGAACATGGGCTGCAACTCATTGCCCATGAACTCTTTGACGGCTTCCTCGGCGTAATGTTGCATTCGTGAGTCGATGGTGGTGTAGATGCGCAAGCCGTCGCGATAGATATTGTAAGGCTGACCGTCGGCGCGGGTTGTGTTTTTGGCCCATTCGTTGAGTTCGCCTCTCAAAAACTCGCGGAAATAAGTGGCCTGTCCGCTGTTGTGATCTTTGATGCTGAAATGCGACATATCGATGGGAATCAACGAGATAGAGTCACATTCGGCTTGGGTGATGAAACCATTGTCGGCCATTTTTCGGAGGACGAGATTGCGCCTTCCCAACGAGCGTTCCGGATTGCGCACAGGACTGAAAAGGGTGGGGGCATTCACCACACCGGCCATCAATGCACATTCCTCGATGTTCATGTCTTTGGGCTTCTTGTCGAAAAAAGTGCTGGCTGCCGCCCTGATACCGAAGGCGTTATGCCCGAAAAACACGGTGTTCAGGTACATTGCAATGATTTCCTCTTTGGAATAGTTGTGCTCCAATTTGGTGGCCGTAATCCACTCTTGGAACTTGCGCAAAACAAGTTTACTGGTGCTGAGGTTCTCGCCACGAGGGAATAGGTTTTTCGCCAATTGTTGTGTGATGGTCGAGCCGCCGCCTTTCTTGTTTCCGGTCAAAACACCGAAGGCTACGCGGAACAGGGCTTTCTGGTCGATGCCGGAATGTTCCGTAAAGCGCTCATCCTCAATGCTGATGAGGGCTTCAGGCATGTAGTGCGACAGTTCGGCATAGCGCACATTGGAGCGGTTCTCAATATAATAGGTACCCAAAATCTTGCCGTCGGCGGAGATGATTTCGGTGGCCAAATTGGTGCGCGGGTTTTCCAATTCCTCGAAGGTGGGCATGGCGCCGAACACGCCTTTCGCGACGCAGAAGAAGAACAAAACGACAATCAGGAGCAGCACTCCGAAAATAATCCACAGGTTCCTGATGGCGTTCGATTTGCCCTGCTTTGGCTTCGCTTTTTTCTTTTTATCGTTGTTCATAAATCATTGTTTTTCAATGTATAAACCAATGTCTGAGATGCCCTTCAGCACGGGTTCGCGCATGGCTTGCTCGATTTCGAAATGGTAGGTTCCCGTCAATGGGAAACGCAGGTTTTCGTTGAGCGGCACGACCAAATCCCTCATGCTGCCACTGCTTTTCCCGATCCAGCGGCCTTCGGGCGTGGCCAAGGTACATTCTATCGTGTCGTGTGTGATGTTGCCGTTGGGCATTCGGGTGTGGAGGAACACAAAGAGGTTGCTGTAGCGGTAGTTTTCCAAATGGCGTAGCCCAATGCCGAAAACATAACCGTTGAGGGTGTCTTCGATGGGCACGTCAAAGGCCACACGGTTTTCCTGTGCCCATTCGGCATCGGGAATGACGGTGCGCTTGCTGAAGTTGCTGCTACTGCATCTTGCGCAAGACAAAACAATGCAAACTCCTATGATCCAATATATTGCCTTTTTCATGATTAGTCGCTCATCTTCTTCAAGTCGGCCTCGCCGTAGCCTTCGTTGGTGTTGGTGTGGGCTTCCTTCGTCACGGCAAAGTCCTCCAATTTCTTGGGTTTCTGTCCTTTCTTGTTCAAGGCGATGATTTCTCTCACTTTGTCGACGGGGATAGCCATAATGTTGCTCTTGTCGGTGGTGTAGGAATACCACATGATGCCCTTGAACACGTCGTTTTTTTGGTGAATCGCGTCGCCGCTCTCGAAATGCAGCACGATGTT
>CACXQO010000021.1 GCA_902769815.1 uncultured Bacteroidia bacterium
GAGGCTCTTTCATGCGCGACATTAATTCATCAAATTGTGGTCTTCTATACATAATACGTTGGTTTTGCGGCTGCAAAGATATACAAAATTCTCAAATCTCCGTTACAAAATTCTCAAATCTATCCTACAAAATTCTCAAAAGTTGCTTACAGAATTCTCAAATCTCCTCTACAAAATTCTCAAAAGTGCATAAAAAAGCCTCGACAAACACATTGCCGAGGCTTTTCCAAATCATTGTAATGCAACTGCCTTACAGTTTGCGGGCAATCTCCTTTTCGGTGTAGCCCTCAATGATGTCGCCGACCTTGATGTCGTTGAAGTTCTCGATATTCAAGCCGCAGTCCATGCCGGCACTGACTTCCTTCACGTCGTCTTTGTAACGCTTCAGGGAACCAAGCACGCCCGTGTAGACCACGATGCCGTCGCGAATGACGCGAATCTTTGTGTTGCGGGTAATCTTGCCGTCCAAGACCATACAACCGGCGATGGTGCCGACCTTGCTGATCTTGAAAGTCTCGCGGATTTCGAGGTTGCAGGTGACCACTTCTTCGATTTCGGGAGCCAACATGCCTTCGATTGCCGCCTTGATTTCTTCGATGGCGGTGTAGATGATGGAGTACAGACGTATGTCAATCTTCTCATTCTCAGCCATCTTACGCGCTTGAGCGGTAGGACGCACATTGAAGCCCACGATAATGGCATTGGAAGCCGAAGCCAGCATGACATCCGACTCGCTGATGGCACCCACCGACTTGTGGATGACATTGACCTGAACCTGCTCGGTGGAGAGTTTCAGCAAACTGTCGGCCAAAGCCTCCACAGAACCGTCCACGTCGGCCTTGACGATGATGTTCAACTCCTTGAAGTCGCCTATGGCGATACGGCGGCCAATTTCGTCCAAGGTGATGTGCGGGCTGGTGCGGCGGGTCTGTTCGCGCTGCAACTGCTCACGGCGGTTGGCAATGGCCTTCACCTCGTGCTCGTCAGTCATCACATTGAAAGCGTCGCCGGGCATGGGCGCACCGTTCAAGCCGAGCAACAGCACCGGCGTTGACGGGCCAGCCTCTTTCACCTGTTTGTTGTGATCGTCGAACATGGCCTTCACCTTGCCGTAGGTCGTGCCAGCCAACACCATGTCGCCAACTCTCAAGGTTCCATTTTGCACCAAAATCTTGGCCACATAACCGCGACCTTTGTCGAGGGCCGACTCAATGACCGTGCCCTTGGCCAAACGGTTCGGGTTGGCTTTCAGGTCGAGGAATTCGGCCTCAAGCAACACCTTTTCCAGCAAGGCATCCACATTCAAACCAATCTTAGCAGCGATTTCCTGATCTTGGTACTTGCCGCCCCAACTCTCCACGAGGATGTTCATGTTGGCCAACTGCTCACGAATCTTGTCGGGATTGGCAGTAGGCTTGTCTATCTTGTTCAGTGCGAAGACAATAGGCACACCAGCGGCCTGCGCGTGGTTGATGGCCTCAACGGTTTGCGGCATCACGCTATCATCAGTGGCGATGACGATGATGGCCACATCGGTAATCTTGGCACCACGGGCACGCATGGCGGTAAATGCCTCGTGACCGGGCGTATCCAAGAAAGTAATCTTCTTTCCGCTTTCGGTAGTAACTTCGTAAGCACCAATATGTTGGGTGATACCACCTGCCTCGCCAGCCACCACATTCGTATTACGGATGTAGTCCAAAAGTTTGGTCTTACCGTGGTCGACGTGACCCATAACAGTGACGACAGGCGCACGCGGCACGAGGTCTTCTTCGCGGTCGTTTTCTTCCGTTTCGGCGATGGCTTCCTGCACATCCGCGCTAACAAAGTCGACTTGGAAACCAAACTCCTCGGCCACCACAGAAAGTGCCTCAGCATCAAGGCGTTGGTTGATGGAAACAGGCATACCAAGGCTCATGCAGGTACCGATGACCTTCACGACTGGCACGTTCATCATCGTGGCCAATTCGTTGGCGGTCACAAACTCGGTCACCTTCAGGACTTTCTTGTCCTCCTCTTGACGCATCATTTCCTCCATCATGCTACCCGCCACCTGCTGACGCTTCTCGCGGCGGTGCTTTGAGGTCTTCGACTTGCCCATAGGAGCGAGGCGTGCCAAAGTGTCCTTAATCTGCTTCGAGATTTCCTCTTCGGTCAGTTCCGGCTTTTCCTCGCGCTTGCCTTGCTTCTTGTCCTTCTTGCTCAGTTTGGCGTTGTCCTTCTGGTTCTTCTTGTTGGCATTGTCGCCGCCTTGCGGTTTCTGGCCCTTGCCTTGCTGCTGTTTGTTGTCGCCGCCCTGCTTCTTGCCGCCGGGGTTCACATTCGGCCCGGTCGGGTTCTCCGACGAACCTTCAGGCTTGCCCTTGATGCGCTTGCGCTTCCTCTTTTCAGGGGTGGCCTTGGTGCGACGCTTCTCGTCGGGCAGTTCCACCATGCCGAGAACAGTCGGACCTTGCAGTTTTGGTGCCTCAAGTTTGATGACACGAGCCTCCAAGGATGTCTTCGGCTCGTCCTTCTTGGCAGGTGCAGGCTTTTGGGGCTGGGGTTGCTCCTTTTTCTTTTCCTGCTTGGGCTGTTGCTGCTGTTGGGGTTTCTTTTCCTGCTTTTGTTCAGGCTTTTGTTCAGGCTTTTTGTCGGATTTCTGCTTGTCCTTTTTCTTGTCCTTGCGAGGTTTCGGCTCAAGGTCAATCTTGCCGACAATGTTCAGCGAAATGCCCGAGGGATTCTCCTCTTTCTTTTCAGGCTCAGCCTTTTCGGGTGCAGGTTCTTGCTTTGGCGCTTCTTCCTTCACCTCTATCACTGGTTCTGGTTCAGGCTCCGGCTCCGGTTCGGGCGCGGGCTTGGGCGTCTTTTTCACTGGCGACGAAATAGTATTCGAGCGGATGATGATTTCCTCGTGGTCCTCTTCCTCCGCAACCTTTTGTGATTGCAATGCCGAATCAACGGAAACACTACCACCTTTATAAGAGAGGTTGCCCAATTTCTTGGCCTCGTTCTTCACTTCCTTCTCGCCCTGATATTCCTTCACGAGCAGGCTGTACATGTCTGCCGTGAGTTTCGTGTTGGGAGAGGGGTCCACTTGGAAGCCCTTCTTGGCGAGGAACTCCACAATGGTGTCCTTTCCCACATTGAATTCTTTTACCGCTTTGGATAATCGAATCGTGAAATTAGTTTCTTCGGACATAGTTTCTTTCTTTGTTTCTCGTTTAGTTGATTATTGCATTGCCTCATTCGGCGTCTTGTTCAAATTCGGCCTTCAAGATGCGGAACACATCCTTGACGGTTTCAATCTCAAGGTCGGCACGGGTGGCCACCTCTTCGGGCGTGTACGACAGCACAGCCTTTGCCGTGTCGCAACCCATGTGGACGAGCGAGTCGATGACCCACTGGTCGATTTCGTCGGAGAACTCTTGCAGGTCAACGTCTTCCTCGGCGTTGTTGGCTTCGCTGTTGCGATAAACGTCAATTTCGTAGCCCGTCAGTTTGCCGGCCAATTTGATGTTGTAGCCGCCCTTGCCTATGGCGAGGCTGATTTGGTCGTTCTCCATGTAGACATTCGCCATCGTGTTGTCACTGCTGAGGACGATGTTCGTGATTTTGGCCGGACTGAGGGCGCGGGTGATGAGCAGCGTCGGGTTGGTGGTCCAGTTGATGACATCGATGTTCTCATTGCGCAATTCGCGGACGATGCCGTGAATACGGGTACCCTTCATACCAACACAGGCACCGACGGGGTCGATACGGTCATCGTAACTCTCAACGGCAATCTTGGCGCGCTGGCCGGGTTCGCGGACAATCTTCTTGACCGTGATGAGGCCGTCGTAAATCTCGGGCACCTCGGCTTCGAGCAAGCGTTGCAGGAAGATTTCGGAGGTGCGCGAAAGCGTGACCACTGGCGAGCCATTGATGCTCTCCACGCTCTTCACGATGGCGCGGAGGGTGTCACCTTTATTATATTTGTCTTCGGGAATCTGTTCCGACTTGGGCAGAATCAGTTCGATGCCTTCGTCGTCGGCAACGACGATTTCGCGTTTCCAAGCATGAAGCACCTCGGCAGTGACGATTTCGCCAACCTTTTCCTTGTACTTCTGGAAGATGTTTTCCTTCTCATATTCAGAAACTTTGGTCTGCAAATTCTGGCGCAAGGCCAAAATGTCGCGGCGACCGAAGCTCTCAATGCGCAATTCCTCATTCACTTCTTCGCCCACCTCAAAATCGGGTTCAATCTTGATGGCATCCGACAATTTGATTTGGCGGAGTGGGTCGGTCAGTTCGTCATCCTCAACCACGGTGCGGTTGTGGTAGATTTCAAAGTCGCCCTTGTCGACGTTCACGATGATGTCGATGAAGTCGGTGGTGTCGGTGTCGAACTTCTTGTTCAACATGCCACGGAACACATCCTCGATGATGCGCATCATGGCCTCGCGGTCAATGTTCTTGAACTCCTTGAATTCTGAGAAAGTTTCTACTAATTTGTAGTTGTCCATTTTTGTATGTTGATTGTTTATTGTTTAATCGTTGATTGTTGTCGGCGTTTGACTATGTCGAATCTCGATTTCGACAGGCTCAACGGCCTTAGGTCCCTGAGCCCGTCGAAGAGCCGCTCAAAATATGATTGCGGGCTTGATTTCCACTTTCTTGCGCTCGAAGAACAGGTTGACAGGTTCCTCGGCGGGCTTTTTCTTTGAGGATTTCTTGGGCGCAGGGGCGAATTCCACCTTTTCCTCATCGAAACCGACAAGTTTGCCTTGCAACTTGCCCGTTTCCTTCGTCTTCACCTCCACATCCTTGCCCACATATTTCCGCAACTGGCGGTCCATCTTCAAGGCACCCGAAAGCCCCCACGACAGCACGCTCAGTTCATAATCCTCCACATCGCGGTCGAGTTTCTCGTTGACGTAGCGGCTCAATTCGGCGCAATGGTCGATGTTGACGGCTGTATCGGAGTCGATGTAGACCTCAATCACATTGCTCGGCTTCACTTTCACTTCCACCAGGAAGCGGTCGGTGTCGGCTAAGGCTTCTTCGCAGAGAGGTGCCACTTGTTCTTTTGTAATCATTATTATTATGTTTATATTTCTTCCTGCCCGAAGTTTCGCAACGCTCACATCGGGTTGTACTTGGGTCGCCCTTTCAGGGCTTCGTTTCCGCGTCGCTTTGCGCTTCCCCTTTTCAAAGGAAGTAATCGCAGGGCGAGGGATTCAAACCATTCATTTCAATACTTCAAACAAAAAGACCTGTTACTCAAAGTAGCAGGTCTTTCTTCCACCTCAAGTTGTCGAGCAAGGATTCGAACCTTGACAGGCAGAACCAAAATCTGCAGTGCTGCCATTACACCACTCGACATCATTCGTTTCCGAATGCGGCTGCAAAAGTACAACTAATTTCGTTACGCGCAAGCATTTTTTTCGATTTTTTTCGAAAATTTTCCATTTTCCGATTTCAAATAGGTTTTTCGACAGGTTTTGCGCATTTTTGAGGGCTGCGTAACGCAAAAATGGCTATCTTTGCCGATTTGAAAAAAACATCAGACAACAATCATTATCAAATAATTCAAAAACAGATGAAAAACTTCAGATTAATTGCAATCCTCGTGCTGTTGGCCATTTTTGGCACCACCGCGAGCGCCCAAGAGGGCAAGACGCTGAAACGGAAAGTGGCCATTGGCCGATTCTCCAACGAAACCCAGTACGGCAAAGGCATCTTCTACGACCGTGAGAACGACCCCATGCGCAAGCAAGCCATGGACATCCTTTCGTCGAAGTTGGCTGCCAGCGGCAAGTTCATCCTACTTGAGCGCGACGACCTTGACGTGCTCGTGAAGGAATCAGGCTCTGACATGAAGAAAATCGGTGCCGACTACATCATCCTCGGCTCCATCACGCAATTCGGGCGCAAGACCGAAGGCGACGAGAGGATTTTCAGCACCACGAAGACCCAAACCGTTGAGGCCGCTGTGAACGTGCGCCTCGTTGATGCCGCTACGGGCCTCATCATTTATTCCGACGAGGCCAAAGGCCAAGCCGAAACCTCGTCGAAGACCACTTTGGGCATTGGCGGCACCGCCGGTTTCGATGCCACACTGAGCGACAAGGCCATCTCGGCAGCCCTCACCCAATTGGTGGAAAACATCATCAACAAGTGCATGGACAAGCCGTGGCGCGGCTATGTGCTGACTGTGGACGACGGCAACTACGTCATTTCGGGCGGCGCAACGCAAGGCATCACCCCCGGCAGCAAGTTCGGCTTATTCAAAAAAGGCAAGATGGTGAACAACCCGCAGACAGGTGCCACCGTTGAACTTCCTGGCAAGAGAATGGGCCAAATCACCGTGAACTCCAACTACGGCGACACGCCCGAAACCGAGATTTCGTTTGCCACCTACGAAGGCGAAGCCATCGACATTGACCACCTTGAACTTTATTACTTAATGGAGGAATAAGCCATGAAAAAAATCATTATTGCCACCCTTTGCCTTTTTGTTGCCACTTTGTTCAACTCATGTGGCGTAGGCAATTATTCAGTCACTTCGGGCATTGAAGACAAGGCCGCCGTATGCTTCTCGGCCTCAAGTGCCTACGATATTGATGTCACCATCGACGGGCAACAATACACCACTTCCACCGTGAAAGACATCGCCCACAAGACCCGCCGCAACATCAAGCAGACCGCCAAGCAGTCCATCGTGACCACGCCTGGCCGTCACAAAGTGGAAGTGACCCGCAACGGACAAACCGTCTATTCAAAAGAGGTGATGCTTTCGACCGGCGACACCAAAATCATCGAGTTATGAAGAAACTCCTCGTTGTTGCCTTTTTAGCCGTCCTGTTCAGTTCGTGCGGCCCCCAAAAAGCAATGCTGTACAATTGGGGAAATTACAAAAGCACCGAGAAAGCGTATGATTATGAAGTGCTTATGTATGATTATTATCACACACAAAGCCCTTCAAGTGTGTGCGCATTGCTGTGCCAATATGCGTATATGGTGAAGCACCCCGGCGGAGCGAGAAAGGTTGTCCCGCCCGGCATTTGCGCCGAGTATGGCTACCTGCTGCTCAGTCCCGATACGCCAGAGATTTTCCTCAACAATGCCACAAAAAAGCAAAAGGAAACTTTCGGCAACTTGAGCGACTATGGCGCCTTGTTCAGGGAGAGAGGCCTGGAAATGTTCCAAAAGGAGATGGAGCTCTATCCTGAATCGGCGGTTTTCATCACACCTCTTGTAAAAAAATTCAGCCAACAATAAGCCATGAAAAAACTATTCATCATACTGATTGCGGCCTGCTCGTTGTGCTTTGCATCGTGCAACACAATGAAACACACACGAGGCGAACTGTATCCCAAGATGTACGAAGAGAAGCCCGTGACCTTGTTGGTCATGCCGCCCATCAACAACTCCAACAACGTGGAAGCCAAGGAGCTGCTTTACACTTCGATAAGCCTGCCTTTGGCCGAAGCTGGCTATTATGTGATTTCGCCCCACTTGGCCATGGAAATCTTCAAGGCCGAGAGTGCCTACGATGCCGAGAACTTCTTCGACCAGAGCGTGGGCATGTTCGGCAGGGTGTTTGGTGCCGATGCCGTCATCTTCTCCGTCATCGACGAGTGGAAGAAGGTCGGTTTTGGCATCCAGACCAAACTGAAGTTCATCATAAAATCGACGCGCACCAACGAAGTGCTGTTTGACCGCACCTGCAACCTTTACCTCGACCTGAATGACAACAACTATTATGGTGGAGGCCTTGTTGGAGTGTTGGCCAACGTTGCTGTTTCGGCCATCAACACGGCCTTGACCGACCACATCATTGCCGCCCGAATGTGCAACCAGTTCGTCTTCGAGGATGTGCCCCAAGGCAAATACAGGGCCGAGCACTTGCAAGACCAAGAGACACCCGCAAGAGAAAAGGACATCTCGACCAACGTCAAAAAATGATTTTGGCAAAGGCTGAAAACGATTCAAAAATCAACAAAACACTTTTATATCATTATGACTTTCAAAAGGTTAAACACGATTACAGGATGGTTGGCAGGCATTATCGCCACCATCGTGTATTTTCTCACCCTTGAGCCTACCGTGAGCTGGTGGGACTGCGGCGAGTACATTTCAACGGCTTACAAACTGCAAGTGGGACACCCGCCCGGGGCACCATTGTTCCAGATGATTGGGCGTTTCTTCTCGCTCTTCGCGGGCGGCGATGTCACCAAAGTGGCCATGATGGTCAATGTGATGTCGGCCATTTGCAGCGGCCTCACCATTGTCTTCCTTTTCTGGACCATCACGATGATGGCGCGAAAAGTGTGGATGAAAGAAGGCGAGGATGCGCCGTGGGTAAATAAAATAGGTGTGCTTTTGGCTGGCTTTGTAGGCGCGGTGGCCTACACCTTCACCGAGTCGTTCTGGTTCAATGCCGTGGAGGGCGAGGTTTACGCCATGTCGTCGTTTTTCACCGCCGTCACCTTCTGGGCCATCCTGAAGTGGGAGCAGGTTTCCGACGACCCGAAGAGCACCCGATGGATTATCCTCATCGCGTTCCTCATCGGACTCAGCATCGGTGTCCACCTGCTTAACTTGCTGTGTGTGCCCGCCTTCGTGTATGTGGTCTATTTCAAGAAATGGCAAAAGACCTCGTTCTGGGGCTTCGTGTTGGCCGGTGTGGTTTCGGTGGCGCTTTTGTGGTTCCTCAACATGTTCCTCGTGCCGCAGGTCATCAACCTTGCGGGCAAGACCGAACTGTTCTTCGTGAACTCGCTCGGTGCGCCGTTCAACCTCGGTTCCATCGTGTTTTTCGCCGTCGTCATCGCACTCATCATTTGGGGTTTGTGGTTCACCGCCAAGCGAGGCAAGGTGATTTGGAACACCACCATCATCTCCCTGATGTTCATCCTCATCGGCTATTCGTCGTTCTTCATGCTGATTATCAGGGCCAACACCAACACGCCCATCAACGAGAACGAGCCGAAGGAAGCCCTTTCGATGTTGGCTTACATCAACCGCGACCAATACGGCAAATGGCCTTTGATGTACGGGACTTATTACAATGCACCCATTTCCGACTGGGTTGATGACAGCCCAATTTACGTGAAGGACAAAGAGGCTGGCCGATACATCATCACTAGCGATAGCAAGCGCAGCAAGCCCGACTATCCCGCCGAGATGAAGACCTTCTTCCCGCGCATGTGGAACAGGGACAAGCAAGCCTTTTATGAGAACTATCGCAAGAACGAGAACGGTGCCATCACGGGCACGCCGGTGCGCGTCAGGAACTATCGGGGCGAAGTGCTCACCATCACCAAGCCCACCTTCGGGCAAAATCTGAGGTTCTTCATCGACTACCAATGCAATTGGATGTATTGGCGCTACTTTATGTGGAACTTCGTTGGCCGCCAAAACGACATCGAAAGCCAAGGCGAACTGACCCACGGCAACTGGCTTAGTGGCATCAGTGCCATCGACAATGCCCGCCTCGGCGACCAAGACAACATCCCGGCCTGCCTGCATAACCCGGGCCGCACGACCTATTATTTCCTGCCACTCATCCTCGGTTTGATTGGCCTCTTCTGGCTGCTCAAGAACGACCTGAGGCAAAGTTGGATCATCTTCCTGCTCTTCTTCATGACCGGCTTGGCCATCGTCATCTACCTCAACCAAACCCCGCAGCAGCCCCGCGAGCGCGACTACAGTTATGCCGGCTCGTTCTACGCCTTCGCCATCTGGATTGGCTTCGGTGTGATTGCCCTCATCGACTTAATCGGCAAACTGACCAAGAAAAACAGCATGGTAACCACCGTGGCTGTCGGCTTGGCCTGCTTCTTGGCCGTGCCTTGCGTGTTGGCCAGCAACGGTTGGGAGGAACACAACCGCTCAGGCAAGACCTCGGCCCGCGACTGGGCGAAGAACTACTTAGCCCAGCTGCCGCCCAACGCGGTCATCTTCACCCGTGGCGACAACGACACCTTCCCCTTGTGGTATGTGCAGGAGGTGGAAGGCTTCCGCACCGACGTGCGCGTGTGCAACTACATGCTTTCGGGCGGCTATTGGTATGTCCACCAAATGGGCCGCAAGGTGTATGAGTCGGAGCGGCTTCCGCTCACCTTGACCCCGAAGGAATACGACAACGGCGTGAACGAACAGGTTCCCGTGGAGGAGGAGGAATACTTCAAGGGCAAGACCGTGGAACTGAAGCAAATCATCGACTTCATCCACAACCCCAAGGCCGTGAAACGCTATGTGGGCGGCTCCTACAATTACGTGCCTTGCCGCAACGTGAAACTCACCGTCGACAAGGAAGCCTGCATCCGCAACGGCATCGTGCCTGAGAGTATGCAAGACCGCATCGTCGACGAAATCACTTGGGA
Source organism: uncultured Bacteroidia bacterium (assembly GCA_902769815.1). Classification (GTDB taxonomy): domain Bacteria; phylum Bacteroidota; class Bacteroidia; order Bacteroidales; family F082; genus Limimorpha. The sequence goes on from CACXQO010000021.1 coordinate 10,356, forward strand.
AATCAAGGACAACAACCTTTGGAAATCGAGCCTCATGCTCTTAGACTTCATGGCCACCAACAACTGGGAACGCCCGGTGTATTTCACCTCGTTCAGCGACATGGCGAAGGTGTTGGGCATCGAGAAGTACCTGCACATGGAAGGCTTGGCCTACCGTTTCATCCCCGTTGAGGCTGAGGACTTTAGCAAGATTTATCGAGGCGGTGTGTATCGCGACGGCAGCTATGACCTGTTGGTCACCAAGGCCAACGAAGGCATCACCAACTGGGGCAGCATGAACCAAGAAGGCGTGGTGCCCGACCGCGAGAGCGTGCGCAACCATAGCTACGCCCAGTTGGCCTACTCGCGCTTGGCACAAGCCTTGGTCAACCACGGCCAATTCGACTCAGCCGTCATCGTGATGGACAAGTTCCAAGAGTTCTTCCCCAACGAGAAGTTCCCCGCCGAAATCCACACCTACCAGTTCCCGGAGATGTACTATATCTGCGGTGCCACCGAAAAGGGCGATGCCTACCTCAACAAACTTGTCACCAACTATTGTGACAAGATACAGTATTACGGCCGAATGAAGCCCAAGTTCAGGAGCTACTTCGAGGACGAAATCGACGAAGGCATGAGCCTGCTGAAGCACTTCGGCGACGTGGCCAAGCGATACGAGCGCAACGAAATCAGCCAAACGATTTCTGACCGTATGATGGAGTATCTTACTGCATATTACGGGGAGTGAGCCGCGAGTGCTTTGAAACGAAAACCAGCGTCCAATGATTGGGCGCTGGTTTTTTTATTGCAATGATTGTTCGCTCCTATTCCTTCACCACCTTATCCGAAAACACCGTCCCGTCCTCCAACATGACGCGCATCGTATAAGTGCCATCGGGCAGGCCAGCCATATTGAGGCTTTCCAAACCCTTGCTTTGCGAGCGCACCAAGCGGCCTTGCAGGTCGTAGAGATTTATTTGCTTGGGCTGCACGTCGGGCGAGTATTGCAGGTGAAGTTCTGTTTGGGCGGGGTTAGGGTAGAAAGAGTAAGGGCGGATTCCGTCTTGTTCGCCAATTCCATTCACAAGGCTTTCATCTGTGAGGAAGAAATAACAGAGTTGGGAAACGGGATTATCTCTATTGTAACCAACAACATAGATACCTTTCTCATGCCCTTGCTCATCATATAGCAAACTTGAATGTACCCTAATGGAAAGGTAAGGCTTAGCTGGTGTGTAGCGTTTCCATATAATGTTGAAGTTGCCATCCATTTTCACGACAGTCATTGCATCTCCATATTCCCGAAATACGAAATATAGGCTGCCATCGGTGGCTCTCTCGAAACACAAGCACCTTGGGTCTTCGTATTGGCTTTGAAAATCATTGATTTTCACAAAGTTCTTCTGCTGCATGGTGCGCAATTCATATCTGGCCACGGCTGCTCCCCTCTCGCTGTCGGGAGTGTAAGGATTCCTTATGTAAGCCGTTGCAAGCAGCACATCATCTCCATCGGGGATGACAAAGGTTCTGTTGAAATCAAACCTAAATTCCTCCCAATCCCCTGAAACAAAGTAGTTTTTGTTGAAAACATAACTGTCGGTTTGCTCGAAGTTTTCGTCAAGCAGGTACATGACCAAGTTCTGATCGGAATTGATTTTCCATTGGTAGTATTTCAACGGCGATGACTGGTATTCGCCCAAAGCATACATGAAATTCCTGTTTTGTGGAATTGTCGTTTCATGCTTCAGTGTCCCGTCAAGACCGCAACGCGCCAAATGGCCTAAGCGAGTGCCGTCTTGGCCAATCGTGTAGTATTCCACAATGACGTCGCCACGGCTGTCTATCAGGTAGTGAAAGGTGAGGTCATAGCCATTGCCTTCATACAACGGCACAATCACATCTTCCGAAGGGTCGATGTTGAGGTCGTCGTCGGAAAAATGGGAGATGCGTAGGATGGCTCCGCTGTCGCCGTCGGCCTCGCCGCTGATGCGCAGGTTGCCTTCCCCTTGCGGGTCTTTGGCATAAAAGAAATAGTTGATGGTGTCGGCGAAGAGGAGTGAATCTGAAACTTGAAGGGTGAACGGTGAAACCTTATAAAGGACGTTGCCAACATAAGTCGGTGGGAACTGGCTTCCCTCGGGATTGGGGAAACTGGGGAAGATGTTCGTGAGGATGTTGCCGTCATGCTGTTGCATAACATTTCTGACAGAAAACTGAGGGTAGTCTGGCGCGTGATGCGGAATGTATTCCATGGTGATGTTTTGGGCTTGGACAATGCCCGCCGCCGTCAGCAGGCCGATGAGGAGTAATGATGCTTTTTTCATGGTATTGTAATTTTTGTGGTTGTTATGATGCGGCAAAAATACAAATTAAATCGTTTCAAACAAATATTTTCTGCTTTATTTGAATAATTTCCAAATCAAAACAGTTCTCCTTTGCTGGTCCGGCTGTGCCGTCGGCGTAACTAAATGCTCCTGAAAGTATGAAGCAGAACATCAGAACCAACTTGCTCACTTTTTTCATCGCTTTGTTGATTTAAAATCGACGCAAAAATAGCATGGCTCAAAACCCCATGTCAAGGAAAACCATGTTCGGATTTGTTCGGATTATTTGATAATATCTTGTTATTCAATTAGATGAATATTCGCGAGCTATATCTTGTAATGCGGAAAAAAGCGATTTATGGGCACCAAAAACTCTCTTCAATTTGGTGTTGCGCTCATTTACGGTGTTGTAGGCGCGTTGCATTAGTGCGGAAATGTCGGCATCTGAAAGGTCGAGCAAATAGAGGCAGCAATAGTCGAGGTCGGTTTTGGTGAGTTCGGGAAAGTCTTTGGAAAGGCGATAGGTGAATCTGTTGAAATGGCGGTCGGCGGCCTCGCGCAAGGCCGAAAGATGGTTCTTTTCCAACGCATAATTCTTGTAAAGTGTGCAATCCATCTGCGACTTGAACTGTCCTCTGTTCACTTGCTCCATGATGAAACGGCAAATAGGCTCATCGGCAAACTCGGCAGCTTGTGATTCAGCGTTTTTAGCTATAGGTTTTTTCTGTTGTTTCATTTGGCCTTTCAGTTCGCGCAATGCTTCATTGCTTTTTTTCAAGCGGCCAGACAATGCCGCCTTTTCCATGCGGTGTGTGTGTGCTGCTTTGGCCATTTGTTTGCTACTCTTGAACTTCACCCATACGAAAACACACAAAGCAACAATGGCGGCAATGGGGACAATTATTCCAATTGTTTTTTTCACAGCCCTTTCTCGTTCTTCCTTGGCTTGTTTGTTTTGTTTTTGTTGCGAATAGGATTGAAACAAATGATCAAGCTGAGAAACCAAAGCCTTGTTTTCTCCGCCCGATTTTTTGTGATGAGCAAGGAAATGAACACATTCATCCAATTTTGCTTTGTCAGATAAACTATTATAAATGACGCGCAGGCACTCAGCGGCTTGGATTTGAGAAACCACATCTTTTTCGTTTTCAAATACAGGTTTCAAATAGACTAAAGCCGAATCATACATCTTTTCTTCGGTGAAAATTGCTCCAATAGTTAAATAACGAGTTAGCCGTTCTTCATCATCCGTAGCATAGGATAGGATTTGCCTTAATGCATTTATGGAGGAATCAAATCCTAATCCAGATAAAAAGTCACAAAGTGCTTTGCTTGATACAATATCTCTGTATACAAGATTGTCTGTATTAATCATCCCTTCTATTGCCAGTTCGTAGTATAATTTTGCTTTCCCCAAATCATTCATTTTGTCGTATTGTCTTCCCAAATAATATAATATATTGGAAAGGCCTTGTGAAGAAGTCGGCTCCTTTCTACAAAATGCCAAAGCCTGTTCTCCACATTTAATTGCAGGTTCCATCATAAACTGCATCGAGAAAAGTTCCATGAGACGATTATATGTATAAACCATAAACCTCGCCCTTTCTCCAACCAATTCCTTTTCCTCAAATCGTCCTTCCATGATTTCCAATGCCTTAAGGTATTCGCGGCAGGCGGGTACTACACTGTCGTTTTCGTAATAGCCCACACCATTAATATAATGGGCGCGGGCGGCGAGGAAGAAGTGGTCATTATTGGAGATAGGCTTGTGTTTTGAATCCCCC
>CACXQO010000022.1 GCA_902769815.1 uncultured Bacteroidia bacterium
GCCAATTGGTTGATGTTCAGGCCATAGTTGCCATGAAACGAAAGCCTTTCGCTGAGGATGTCGATGATGTTCACCTTGGGTCTTGGCCCATCGGGGCGTTTGGGCGTAATCGAGTCGATGTGGCGGTTGATGGCTGCCAATTCCGATTCCACAACTTCCTGTTCGTCAAGGGTTTGCTCAAGGTGTCGGTTGAGGATTTCGATAGTGTTGCGCAATTGCTCGGCATCTTGGCTGATTTGGTATTGCTGCAAGGTGAGCGACTGCTTGATGCGGATGTATTCAAGGGTGTTTTGGCAAATGGCTTCGACTTCGGGCGTGAAAAAAGAATAGCGCACTTGCCCATAAATCGGGCAAGCGGCTATTGTTGATGTGATAATCAATAAGATACGAAATAACTGCCTTGGTAATCTCATTTGGAAACTAACGCAGGTTTTAGGCAATTATTATTCTGCATCCAACGGAATTTTGTGGTTGGTTTGGTAGAGGTGCTTCTTGACGTTCTCGTACTGATAGGTGACTTTGGTCCAAATCTCAACGGTCTTCTTGATGCCAAGGATACGGCGCGAGGTCATACGAAGGTCTTCGCCAAGGCTGTGGTAGATGAGGCTGGAAATGCCTACATAGAACGGACGGGCACATTCCTTGCAAATCCTCATGGCCTTGAGGATGCAGGTTCCAAACCATGTGATATGCTCGTCGCCGTTGTCGGACATGTTCTTTGTGCCCATGATGTGACCTTGGTCGAGACCCATGGCAAACTCCATTCCTTCATTGATGGCAAACTGCTTCTTGAAGGTTTCACTGATGGCTTGTGAAATCTGCATTGCACTCTTGACGGCCCTCTTGATGGATTCTTCCTTGCCGGGAAAAACAACGAGGAAACCATACGACGAGAAGCAATTGACAAAGCCACCATTCTGCTCGGCGATGGCGGCAAGCACATCCTTGCACATGGTGTAGGACTGAGCCGTCTTTCGTCTGCCGTTTTCCTTGAGAAGATAGGATAAGTTCTTGATTTCAAAATAGATAACCGTGGCTTCCATGTAGATACCCTTGTGCGTGTGGTTCAACTTGGAGGCCTCGTTGATGTTGGTGGTTTCGATATATTCAAACTCTTCTCCAGCGTAGGTGGTCAGTTTTTCGGTTAATGATTCTTGCCAACTCATTATTCCTATTGTTATATGATTCGTTATTCCATATTTGTGTAAACGGCCTGCACGTCTTCGTCCTCATCGATTTTGTCGAGGAACTTCTCGATTTCCACCATCTGTTCGTCGGTGAAACTGACGGTCTGGTTGGGGAAACGCTGCAAATTGGCCTTCACAATGTTAATTTTGCGCTCTTCGAGGGCATCGTGCATGGTGCCGTAGTCGGTCCAAGCGGTATAGACGGTGGTCGTTGTGGTGCCTTCCTCTTCGTCGGTCTCGGTGACGATTTCATCCAAGCCGTAGTCGATGAGCTCAAGCTCCAGTTCGTCCTTGTCCATACCGGCAGGCATCTCGATTTCGAAAACGGCCTTGCGCGTGAACATGAATTCCAACGAGCCGATGGGCAGGAACGATCCGCCGCACTTGTTGAAATACGACTTCACGTTGGCCACGGTGCGCGTGGTGTTGTCGGTGGCGCACTCCACCATGCACTGTATGCCGTAGGGGCCTTTGCCTTCGTAGCAGATTTCAACGAGGTTGGCAGCGTCCTTGTCGGTGGCGCGCTTGATGGCGGCATCGATGTTGTCCTTGGGCATGTTCTCCGCCTTGGCGTTTTGGATGGCCTGGCGCAGTTTGGGGTTCATATCGGGGTCGGGGCCGCCTTCCTTGGCAGCGATGGTAATCAGTTTTCCGAGTTTCGGGAACACTCTCGACATGTGTCCCCATCTTTTCAATTTGGCCGCTTTGCGGTATTCAAATGCTCTTCCCATATTTGTGATTTTAGAAATTTTAATTTTAGGGCGCAAAGATAGTAAATCGTCTGTTACCCTCGACTTTTAGGGTCAAAAATCTTCACTTTATCCAAATTCTATGCTGCAAAATGCCTTCATTCGAACTTCCTCCAACCATCATTGTAAACTCCCCAGCCTCAAAATGCCAGCCTTTTTCAGCGGAATAGACGGACAAATCGCGCTCGGTGAGGTAGAAAATCACCTGTCGGGTTTCACCTTTATTAATATGCACCTTTTGGAAGCCTTTCAGCAGCTTGGAGGCAGGCGCAATAGAGGCCACTTCGTCACGGACATAAAGTTGAACAACTTCGTCACCATCATAGGTGCCAATGTTTTTCACTTGGCAGGTGACTTTGCAAACTGTATCCATTTTGGATACAGTTTCAACCTGCAAGTTGCTGTATTCGAATTGAGTATAACTCAAGCCATAACCAAACGAATAAAGCGGCTTGGCGGATTCCTCCACATAATCGCCAGTTTGAGGTTGAGAATAATAAACGGGAATTTGTCCCACCGAGCGCGGTATGGAAATCAGCAGGCGACCCGAAGGGTTGTAGTCACCCCAAAGGATGTCTGCCAAAGCGGAACCGCCTTCCATGCCGGGATACCACATCGTCAGCAAGGCATTGGATTTTTCAGCGGCAAGGTTCATATCCAGTGGGCGTCCTTGTATATAAACGGTCACGACGGGTTTGCCTATCGCATAGATGCGCTGCAACAGTTCTTCCTGTTTGCCTAACAGTTTCAAAGTGGAGCGGTCGTAACCCTCGCCGCAGTCCATGTCGGAAATGTGGTTGTTCACGACGGCGGCACCGGTTTCCTCATAGCTTGTCTTGAAATCGCGGGCAGAGGAACCACCCACCACAAGCACCACAACATCAGCCTTTTGCGCGGTTTTGACAGCTTCATCAATGTTTGCATCGGCTTCGTCGCGGATGGCGCAACCTTTGGCGTAAAGCACCTCTGCCCGGTGTAGTCGCCGAGTTGGTTATACATATTGTCGGCATTTGGCCCGATGACGGCCACCTTATTGATATTATCGCCGAAAGGCAAAATGCTGTCGTTTTTCAGCAAAACGGCTGATTCCAAAGCCACTTGCTTGGCCAATTGAGCGTTTTCTTTCGTGCCCACTTCGGCTTCGGCCAAAACCTCATCAACGTATGGATTTTCAAACAGTCCAAGGTCGATTTTCAGTTGCAAGACATTTCGCACGGCACGGTCGATGTCGGCTTCGGTGACGAGGCCGCGTTGCAAGGCTTCTTTCAGGAAACCGCCATAATTATAGCCGCCCAAGTCAATATCGACACCAGCTTTCAAGGCCATGGCAGCGGCTTCGGCGGGGTCGGTGGCCACGTGTTGGGTGGCATAAATGGCATTAACGGCGTTCAAGTCGCTGAAAACCACGCCCTTGAAATTCCATGATTTGCGCAACACTTCTTGAAGCAGCCATTGATTTACAGAGCATGGAATACCGTCGATGGTGTTATAGGAGGTCATCACGGTTTTTGCGCCACCATCGCAAATGGCTTTTTCAAAAGAAGGAAGATAGTCCGTCATCAATCTGTTCGGCCCAACTTCAGCGGTGGCGGCATTGTGACCGCCTTGCGGAATGCCGTATGCAGCCAAGTGTTTCAAAGTGGCACAGACGTGGTTTTGCATCCCTTTTACCACCGCAGCACCTAACACGCCCGAAAGATAAGGATCCTCGCCCATCGTTTCCTCCACCCTTGACCATCGCGGGTCGCGGGCGATGTCGAGGACAGGGCCATAGCCCACTTGTGCGCCTTGAAGGCAAACCTCCTTCCCCATCACCTCACCCATCTTTTCCAGCAGTTCAGGATTCCAAGTGCTGGCTTGTCCAATGCCCGTAGGAAAAACGGTAGTTCCAACGGCCATGTGGCCGTGAGGTGTTTCCTCGCAAAACAAAAGCGGGATACCTAATCTTGTATTTTTAATGGCATGGCGTTGAATCATGTTCAGCAGCCTTGCCGACTCACGTGGCTTCAAGCCAGTTTCCACCGTCTTCCTCGACCACGGGTCAGCACGGAGCACTGCCCAACAAGAACCGAGCGGCAGAGTATCCATCATGCCTATGAAGTCGTCGGCAAGCCAAAGAGAATCGCCGTCCTTTCCATAGAAATTAAAGCCTATCGGGCAGGTCAGTTGACCGCATTTCTCCTCGAGGGTCATTTGGTTAATGAGTTCCGAAACACAATCTTTCCTATTGCAGGAAACAATTGCAATCGTCACAATGACCGTTATGTAAAAAAGCAGAAGTCTATTTTTCATCTTGCTGCATTTCCTTTTGTTTTTGTTTAGCAAACCAACTTGGCATCAAATATTTAGCAAGTTTCAATTTCTTATCAAGAGGTTTATCAAACAAAACACGCTGCACTTCTTCAGGAGTAGTGGCATAATCTTTATAAGTATCCAACAATTGGTCAACTCTTTGACGCCACTCATCGTACGCTCCTTCTCTATTGACGAGATAGACATCATGCGAGTATCGTGATATAACAGTATCACGGATGGCCATGGCATCTTCATAAAAACTCAAGAAAAAGAAAGTACATTCATTATCGCAATGAAGGTTAAAACTATCCAAGAAATGATGAAACTGATATTTCATATAACGAGCCGTTAGTTCGTCAATATCAAATACCAATTGTTGTTTTGCAAAATCCAAGGAATCTGCGGTGGAAGAATAGCATGAAATGTTCTTTTGAAAAAGAGGAGAAACATAGAGCTTCTCATAATATTTGCCAGGCTTATACCTTCCTTTTCGCGCATCAATTCTATAAAAAACACCAGTAGCGGCACTCACACATAGTCCTACTTCATCACAATATTTTTGATGTCTGGGATCATTTTTAAAATCACCCTGATAATCTTCCTTGGTCAAACGCCTATCGGGTTGCCAACCAATATGCGTTTTTGATTCATTCTGATAGACTTGCTCTTTTTGTGCCTGAATGGAAGCCGCAAAGAGACAAAGAATTAAAAGCAATAGGGTCTTTTTCATGTTTTTTAGTTTATGTTACACTAGTTTCCCAATCCAATCCTCGCGTTCGCCAGGGAGCATATCAATGACGGGAATCTCCACCATTGTGTAGCAACCTGGTTGCAGGCGCATCGTGGCGCGGGCGACATTCACCAAAACCTGACCTGTCAAAGCGGGATTGTTGATGCTCATGTTGAACTCCATGCGCTGATTGGCGGTCTTGCCCGAAACGCCCTTGCGCACCAAATTGACACCATGGCCCATATCGCGTACCGCATCCACACTGTCTACAGCAAACACATGGGTTTCGTCGTTGGCGAAATACGGGTCGGCCTTGATGTCTTTGGTCACTTGTTCAAGCGTAGCACCATTTTCAAGCTCCACATAGACCATGCGGCGGTGGATTCCTTCGCCCAATGGGATGGTCACCGAGAGGGCGTTCTTCACACCTTTTTTGCCGCGCACACAAACGCTGTGTCCCATCGACATTCCCGGACCGAAGTTGGTGTACGACAATCCTTTAGGTGCCAGACTTTGCATCAAAGTGCGAACTATGGAATCCGAGCCCGGGTCCCAGCCAGCAGCGATGACGCTCACCGTGTTCGTTTCCTTATTAATGGCCATCAACTCGCGGCGATAGTCAACGATAGAAGTGTGAATATCAAAAGAATCCACCGTATTGATGCCCAAAGGCAGAATTTGTTTGGCGTATTCGGGGCAATTGCGCGTGGGACAGGCCAAAATCGCCACATCTACGTTTTTCAGTTCATTAATATCCTTAACAACCTCGTATTGAGAGAGTTCCAAAGGCTTGTTTTCGGCTCCGTTGCGGCGCACGATGCCCGCCACTTCGAAGTCAGGGGCGGCTTCGAGGGCTTCCAAGGCGAAGCGACCCACATTGCCGTAACCTACTACGGCGGCTCTGATTTTGTTCATATTTTCATTTTATGTTTGAGTTGCAAAAATAAGGATTTCTCTATGTAATGTTCCAACTTTATCAAAATAATTGCTATTTTTGCAATCTGAATTTGATTCTTTTTCAAGTTTTCTAGTATTCGTCCAAAGTATGATAGTTGCCTCTGCCATGGATAAGCAATCGCCAATTAATCAAAAACTTGTAGTCAATGGAAAAGACATTTCTTCTTCTGTTGCCCATGCCATTGATGTCTTTTGGAACACCAAGAAAAAACAATTAATGGCAAGCGGCGACACATCCAACAGGGGTGCGGTTATCGGTGGTAAACAAATGGATGGCTTCATCCAATTATTAAAAGAAGTCGCCATCGAAGTTGGGATTCCTTCCGACTGCATTATAACCGACAACAACTATCTTCCTGGTTATTTCCGTTCATCAAAAGATTGGGATTTGCTAATCATAACTCCAGGTAGAAAATTGCTTGCCGCCATTGAATTGAAATCGCAAGTTGGTTCATACGGCAACAATTTCAACAATCGTACAGAGGAAGCCATCGGTTCTGCTGTCGACTTATGGACTGCATTTAGGGAAGGACAATTTCCGAATCAGCAAGCACCTTGGGTGGGCTGGCTAATGGTGGCTGGTCGTGACAATGCTTCAGAACGCCCAGTGCGCAATTACGAACCTTATTTCAAAGTAAGAAAAGAATTCGTTGAAGCAAGCTATTTAGACCGTTACAAAATCCTATGCCAAAAACTGATTTTGGAACGCCATTATAGTTCAGCAGCGTTGGTTTGGACTAACGAGCAGCATGAATTTGGTGATGTATCGGATGACATTTCCATTTCTCGGTTCATTCAATCATTTGCGTCATACTTATCTGGGGTTTCTGATGAATGTAACTGACAATTTATACGGAAGACGTAGTAATGGAGGCATTCATGGTGATGTTTTTACATCAACCACTATCGTGTGTTTTATGCTTGACCAAGTGAAGTACACTGCTGACCGAGATTTGCGAGACACAAGTATCCTTGAACCATCATGCGGAAATGGTGAATTCGTACTTGAAATAGCCAAAAGGCTCATTCAATCCTCAAAACGATTTGGATTTGACGCCAATGAAGCTTTCAAGAAAAACGTGAAAGCGTTTGATATTGATGCAGAAAAAATCAATTATTGCCACAATCAACTGCTTTTGCTTGGAAATGAGGCGAATGATAACATACAAGTCGCAGATTTCCTTCTTACTAACACCGAAAAAGTCGACATTGTCGTTGGCAATCCTCCCTATATTCGTTACGAGAACATTCCTGTTTCTATAAGGGAATACTGCAAGGCTAAATTCTCCACTTTCCATTATCGTTCGGATTTATATGTCCCGTTTTTTGAAAAGAGCCTATCCCTTCTCCATGAGGGAGGAACTCATTGCTTCATCTGCTCAAATCGATGGCTGAAAAACGAATATGGCAAAAAGCTTCGGGCTTTCATCTCAACAAAATTCCGTCTTCAGAAAATCATTTGCCTCGAAGATGCAAACGCTTTTCAGGAAGAAGTTCTTGCCTACCCTGCCATAACATTGATTTCTGCTCAATCTCCAGCATCAACTTTTGGTTATGCCGAATGTCACAAAACATCAGAATTATACACATTGCATTTGAACAATCGCCAAATGCCAATGGGAACCGATTGGAGTGAGGCTTTTTATTCTAACCGTCCAAATGCATCCCATTTGTTCTCAATCGAGCAACTGGGGTTCAAGATAGGTATCGGTGTGGCTACTGGTGCCGACTCTGTTTTCATATCAAAAGAACTGCCAGATAAAGTCGAGCCTGAATTGATAATGCCAGGAATCAATGCCAAAGACTTAAGAGGCAACCAAATGCAATGGCAAGGTGAATATTTGTTGAATCCATACAAGCCAAATGGCGACCTTGTCAATCTTGATGATTATCCTCGCGCGAAGTCATATTTGGAATCTCATCGTGGGCGTCTTTCATCGCGGCACATTGCTAAAAAAACTCCATCACGATGGTATAAAACCATAGACAAAATTTCGTTCTCTCTTCTTAAGCAACCGAAAATCCTCTTGCCTGACATGTCGGGCAACACATACGTCTTTGTCGATGAAGGACAATATTATCCGCTTCACAATATTTATTATGTAACTGGCGGTTCCATTATGCAACTACGTACATTGGCTGCTTTCTTAATGTCGGATTTTGTTCGGGAGCAGCTTTCCGCAGTTACAAATCGCATGAATGGAGGATACGCCCGATGGCAAAGCCAACATCTTCGCAAACTTCGTCTTCCCGACATTTCTGCCATTTCAGATGACGAGGCTCATACTTTGATTGCCCTATACGAACAAAGGGACACTGATGCCATTAATCAGTTAGTTAACGAATTTGTTTGCAAACCCATGAAATATTCAAATCGAAAAACATCTTTTATCACAGAATTGACATTGCAATTTGCAAGTTGATACTAATATATAAAAAATTTGATAATCAACAAAATATCCACAAAAAACCACAAAATGAAAAGGCTTTCGTTTTTATTTTTCATGATGGTGACGCTCGGTTTCTCAACATCAGCCTGGGCCCAAACACTCATCATCAATTCGCAATCGGACTGGGATCTCCTCGCTTCCAATCCCGGCAACTACACTACGGTTGAACTCAACACAAACAGTGTTTTAGTAAGCAACAGCGATATGGTAGGCACCGAAAATGCCCCCTTTACAGGGACTTTCGATGGTCAAGGCCATACGCTCAATGTGGACATTGAAAGTATGCAACAAGGTGCAGCACCTTTCCATTACATCAGTGGCGCCACAATTAAGAATCTTACAGTTGCAGGCAGCGTCACTGCCGGACAACACCATGGCAGCGGATTGGTCGGTTTCGCATGGAACGGCACCAATACCATCGAAAACTGTCGCGTAAGTACCAATGTAACAAATACAATTATCGAGACCAACAACTATATCGGAGGCATCGTAGGTCATGGCAAAGGTTCCACCGTTAGAATCCTCGGATGCGTTTACAATGGCACCTTACATTCCGAAGGAAAAATCGGTGGTCTGCTGGGATGGTCTGATGCCGGAATCGATCTGACCGTTATCAACAGCATCTTTGACGGTAATGTCCAAAACAGCACGAACAACTTCCACCCCATCGCATTCAAAAACGGAAGTGTCACTGCGCATGGAACCTACATCAACTGCTATTATACAAAAGATCCCACCTTTTACGATTCGGTGAATACCAATAACCTGATTCAAACTGGTTCTGCTGGTAGTACCCATGTGGGCGTTCCGTATAAGCACGCCCACACGATTGTGGGCAACACCGGCGTCGCCGTGGCCCTCACTGGCACGACACCATACGCCTATAACGTAAGCGGCATCACGGGTTATAGCACATACATCGACAGCAACTCAACGAACAGCGGCATCATGTATAACGGCACAGTTTACGCCGCAATTAACGACCAAGTGAACCTTCTGTTGAGTTTCACGGGAAGTGACCAACTTATCCGCTATATAGCCAGCAATGTCAATCTCAACGGCTCGGCTGTCACAGGCAGCCAAGACGCCTACACCCTCACCATGCCTTATGACAACATCGTGATTTCAGCTCTGATAGCGGGTGAAGAGCAAACCATCACTGTATGTGAAGACTTCGAGGGTGTTACAGGAAAGCCCTATTATGATCCTTCGGGCGTCATGCCTGATGGATGGTACGGTTATACTACAGCTATGGATAATCCGGATAGTCAGGGCTACCATTACATCACCACTCCTCATGTGGTTATTGGCTCCGAATTCAGCGGTTACAACTACAACCATACCCCTGGCGGCTCGCAATCCGCTAACATGGAATCGGGAAACTATGCCAACAACAATTCTGCTTACATAGTGATGCCTGCCATTCCCGGTGGGCAATCCTACGTTTCCCTTTCTTTCTGGACCAGAATGGAAAGCGATAGAACAGGCACGCTCGAAGTAGGTTATGTGACCGCCCAATCACCAGAGGGTTGCAACGGTTTTGTCAAGCTGAATCACAACATCACCAACACCAAATACCATCAAAATGTGATTGTTGACATCAGTTCCGTTCCGCGCACAGCATACATTGCTTATAAATGGTACAACGTTAACAACTCTTATTATGCTTGCTGCATAGATGATGTTTGTATAACCACTAATCCTCCCATCACCAGCATCGCTAGCAAAGCCGACTGGGACGCTTTCTGCGAAACAGTGAACTACGGCTACGACTACAGCGGTCAAACCGTCACCATGACCGCTGATATAGGCTCTGTGAACAGCCCCGTCACTACCATGTGCGGTGTATATACAAACGAAAACGACATGAAACCCTTCTCTGGCACCTACGACGGCCAAGGCCATACGCTGACCATTAACCTAACGAACCAGTCGCGGTTTGCCGCGCCTTTCAAATGTGTAAATGGAGCCACCATCAAGGATTTACATGTTGATGGCACCATCGACGGAACTGGCAACAGCGACGGCAAACTGCTGTCCGGACTTGTTGGATTTAGCAATGGCGACAACACCATCAGAGGATGCCGCAGCACCGCCACCATTACCACAAACGTCGGAGCAGAGGCTCAATTGGCTGGCCTTGTGGCAGGCTATAATGGTTCCCTTACCGTTGAAGACTGCGTTTTTGACGGCACATTGGGCGGCGGCACCAGCAACACCCAATGCAGCGGTATGGTGGGCTATAGGTATGGAGGCAGTTGCATAGTCAAAAATTCCATCTTCGCCCCGACTTCGCTTAATGTGTCAACCGCCAACGATGGCAACACGATTGCCTGCCAAAGCAATAACGCAAACATCACCATCGAAAACAGCTACTACAATACCCTTCTCGGTAACGCCCAAGGCAAGCAAATTCATACCATCACTGGCGAATCGGATGTCACCGTGACTATGAGTGGCACCCCCACCGACTACAGCGCAAGCCAAATCACCGCCTACAGCATGGCCTACGGCGAAAACCAAGGACTGCGCTACAACAGCACCATCATTGCAGGCGATGATGACAGAGTGTACATCGACCTCGGCTACACCGGCAACGGCTATCTCTATGAATACGCAGCCAATGGTACCCCCATTTACAGGCCCTATTTACTCAGCATGCCCGATGCCGATGTCACCATCTCGGCAACGGTTTTTCACATCAATGAAATCGCCTCTGTTGACGACTGGAATGCCTTCTGTGTTGCCGTGAACAAAGGTTACAAATACAGCGGTGAGACCGTCACCATGACGGCCGACATCACCACTGCGGTCACCACCAAGGCGGGCACTTTTGCTGGCACAACCTTTGAGGGTACCTTTGACGGCCAAGGCCATACGCTCACCGTGGATCTCCCCAGTGTTAGCCACGAAGGAAACGCGCCTTTCATGTATATCGAAGAAGCCACCATCCAAAACCTTATCGTGAATGGCACAGTAACTGCCGGAAGCGGTAACGTAAACCGCTATGCCGCAGGTCTCGTGGGTTACGCTTGGGATGGCACCAACACCATTCGCAACTGCAAGGTGAACACCAATGTCAACTCAAGCTCCGACTATACAGGCGGCATCATCGGCCATGGCAGAGACTCCAACATCATCTTGGAGGGCTGTGTCTATACGGGTCAAATCACGGCCACTGACACCAATCCTGTGGGCGGACTGATTGGTTGGAGCGACAACTTGGCTGGCCTCACCATCACTGACTGTCTCTTTGCCGGCTCATACTCCAACAACGACGAAAACGCCAAGTTCCATCCTATAGGTTGCACCCAATATGCCAACCAACCCTCAGATCCAATAACCATCGCCAACACCTATTACATGTTGGACCCCACCACTGATATGGATGGCACCGAACATTCCTTGGTTTACAACCTCACCAACAAGGGCAAGCACGCCTACAGCATCACCGCAGTAAGCCCTGCCATCGTGGCCAATGCAGGCACTGCTACCGAATACAGCTACAGCGGCATCACCGGCTACGGCACGGGCATCAAATATAACAATGTGCTCTATGCCGGCGATGGCGACAACGTGAGTCTCACCCTCAGTGGCAGCACCACCGGAGAATACCTCACCAACCACGGCACCCTCACGGGAAATGACAATAACTACACCCTCGCCATGGAAGCCTACGACACACAGATTTCCATCTCTGACTGTTTCATTCCCTATAACCTCAGTTTTGGCGATGAACCCCTCACTTGGGACGAAAGCGACGAAATTACCCTCACATGGGACGGTGACGATGACGGCTACATTGTGGAACTGGGAACAATAGAATCCACAACAGAACCAGGAATCATCTTTGACCAAGACTTTGAGCACGGACTGGGCAATTGGACCTTCATCAGCATGAATGACGAAAACAACATTGGTCATAGTGGGGATTATAGTGCGGGCGTCACTAATAGCAGTTTTGATGCACACGGTGGCTCGTATTTCTTTAGGTTCTCGTCCTATTACACAGCAAGCAATGGCAATTATAACCAATACCTGATTTCTCCCAAATTATACTTGACAAGTGCTGCAGAGCTTGAGTTCTTCTATAAAAAGAAATATGCAGAGTATACTGAGAGCTTACAGATTGGTTATTCCACTACTACCAACGATTTGAATGCGTTCACTTGGAACGATGTCAGTCTTACTGCCGATTGGCAGCATTACGGACTTAACCTTGCCACCAATGTGAAGTACATCGCCTTCAATTACAATAGCAACAACAAGCATCATGTCTATTTGGACGACATCTCCATCTCGGCCCCTGTACCAGCTTCCACCATCACTTGGGAAACCGTGTCTGAAAACGCCATCAGCCCCTATTCCTTCGAGGGCCTCGAACCCTATACAGCGTATAAGGTACGCGTGAGCAGCCATTGCGGACAAGTGAGCGACGCCATCACCATACCCATCTCTTGTCCGTTCCCCACCGAGACCGAATTTTCCGTGACCAACTTGAAGCCCACCTCTGCCACTGTGAACTGGGAAGGTGAAGCGGAAAGCTACAACGTGAAATATAGAAGAGCCTCTTATGACGGCACTCCCCTCTTCGCAGATTTTGAAAACGGCCTGCCTTCAGGTTGGACTATCGTGGACAACGATGGCGACGGCAGCAAATGGATGTTTGAAGATAATACGACTGCTCACTCTGGTGCCGGATGCATGTCCTCATATAGTTTTGAACACGATCCCGACGATTGGATCATCACGCCAAGAGTTACACTCAAAGGAACGTTGAAGTTCTGGATTAGCTCAGCGATGGGCAGCATCAGCAGTTGGCAAGAGCATTATGCCGTTTACGTTTCCACGGGAACCACGGCCATCGAGGATTTCGTCATAGTTGGCGAAGAAAGAATTGCCTCCAACAGTACAAATTTTGAATTCAAGGAAGTCACCGTTGATCTCAGCAGCTATAACGGTGTCATGGGCTACATCGCCATCCGCCACTATAACTCCCGAAATAAGTACGAACTCGACCTCGACGACTTTGGCATCTATGTCACAGAAGAGGCTGAGGAGTGGATCTCTGTTACCACTAACAACAACAGCCTCGACATCACCGACCTTGAAGATGAAACGACATACGAAGTACAGGTACAGACCGTCTGCTGCGAAGAATATCCCAGCGAATGGTCAGGCAGCTTCACCTTCACCACGCCATTCGGCTGCGACGCACCTACCGGACTCACCACGGAAGTCACAGGCAACAGACAACTCAGCTGGACCGGTGATGCCGACACTTACAACATTCAATATCGTGAGTTTGACCCCAACGCAACTGCTACCATCACACTGACCGTTGGTAATATATGGCCAGATGGTTCAGGCTATCAAATGCTTCTTGATGCCAATGCCACCGCCTACGGTACCATCATCCCCACGAGCGGCGCTTTAGCCACCGACTGCGAGGTTGATCCGACGTTGTACAACACATTTGAATACAAGATTCCCACTGATGCGGATCCTTCATGCACTGCCCAAAACATCGTGGTCAACAATACTGTCACCATCCAGATTTCTGCTGGCACCTACGACTGGTGCATCGCCAACCCGACTTCTAACGACAAAATTTATATCGCTTCTGACGATGGCAATGT
Organism: uncultured Bacteroidia bacterium; assembly: GCA_902769815.1. Lineage (GTDB taxonomy): Bacteria > Bacteroidota > Bacteroidia > Bacteroidales > F082 > Limimorpha. The sequence continues at coordinate 14,008 of CACXQO010000022.1, forward strand.
GAAAAGCCGTCAAGACGACTACGTGTTTGAGGCAGGTAAAACATACGAATTTACTGTGAAAGCTTTTGGTCCGACTGACGGTGTCAATGTCGCCATCACCGACAACGGAAACGCTTGGACCACGGTCAACAACGTCACCAATCCCTATACCCTGCCGGACCTTTGCACCGGAACCACGTATCAGTATAAAGTGCAAGGCATCAACTGCGACGGCAATGGCAGCACCACTGAATGGAGCGAAGCGGCCGTTTTCACCATGCCTTCATTCTATACCAAGCACATCGATCCTTACACCGACAACGGAGGCTACTACCTGATTGCTTCGCCCATCGGTGTAGTCAGTCCTACCAATGTGGGTGGCATGCTCGATAATGTGTACGACCTCTATTACTTCGACCAATCCTTAAACCGCGAATGGGTCAACTATAAGGCAGCCGAAGGAAACCACAACCCCGGCTTCAGCCTCCAGATTGGCCAAGGCTACCTCTATGCCAACAGCGGCAACAACGGCCAAGGCATCGACCTCGTCTTTGCCGGTTCCGCCAACACTGATATTCATGAAGTCAACCTTGTCCATAATAATGATGCCGAATTCCCTGGCATGAACTTAGTGGGCAACCCCTTCACCGTGGAAGCCAACATTACCGATAACCGCGACTTCTATCGTCTTGCCGAAGGAGGTGCAGAAGTGATGGCCGATGCTTCCAATGGTGCCATCGAGCCTATGGAAGGAGTCTTTGTCCATGCTAACAATGAAGAAGTTATGAGCTTCACCACAGCTTCCAAAGGCTCTCAGAAGAGAGGTATTGTCATGAACCTCAGCCAAGACCGAGGCAACGTCATCGACCGTGCTATCATCCGCTTCGACGAAAGCCGTCAACTGCCTAAGTTCCAACTCAATCGGAACCACACCAAACTCTACATCCCGCAAAACGGCAAGGACTACGCAGTGGTTTGCAGTGAATACATGGGCACCATGCCCGTCAATTTCAAGGCTGAGACCAACGGCTCCTATACCATCAGCCTCAATACTGAGGTAGTGAGCTTCAGCTATCTGCATCTTATTGATAATATGACCGGCGCCGACGTCGACCTGCTGGCCAACCCGAGCTACAGCTTCACCGCCAAGGTGACCGACTATGAGAGTCGCTTCAAGCTGGTGTTCGTTTGCGGGGACGCAAACGACGACAATGACTTTGCCTTCTATAGCAATGGCAGCTTCGTCATCAACAACGAGGGCCATGCCAAGTTGCAGGTAATTGACATCACAGGCCGCATTATCAAGCGTGAAAGCATCAACGGCTGCGCCAGTATCAGCGTGAACGCCGCTCCCGGCATCTACTTGTTCCGCCTCATCAACGGAAACGATGTGAAAGTGCAGAAAATCGTGGTGGAATAACCTTTGATGACATAACAAAAAACCAGCCCGCTTGAAGGAATTTCAGGCGGGCTGGTTTATTTACCTCTCCATCACCCACTTCCAGCAAGGATCAATGCCGTCGCGGAAGCCCTCCCATGTCTCGGGCAAGGGAATGTCGGGAATGATGGCGCTCTCGTAGGGCTTGGAAGCGTCGGGGCGGACGAAGATCTTGTGGCTGATGATGCCTTGGGTGTGGGTGTTGGGCAGTTCCCAATAAAGAATGTCGCCATAGTCGCTCGGCGCGAAGGTGCTGTTCTCCCCGATGATGGTGCCAATGCCGTTATCGACTGCCAAAGTAATCAACATGCCTGCACTGCTAAATGTGTCTTTGCCCAACATGAAGATGACCTCGCCCGTGAAAAGGCTGTCGCGGCTTTGGTTCATCACAAACAATTCAGACATCTTCTTTTCAATCTCACCCTCTTCTTCCACAAAGTCAGGGTCATACAATTCTCCCAAACGATAAACCATGCCATTCTTTTGGAACTTTTCCTTATAATCCTTCGCCAAATCGGGATATTGGGTTTCCCACAACTTCGAGACGCGAATGAGGCTCGATGTCTCGCGCATTTCATCAACGGGTTTCAGCCACGAGAGCAGCTGGTCGCACAACTTGCTGTTGCCGCCACCGTTGTAGCGCACATCGACCAACAAGGTTTTCACGCCTTGCCGACGCATTTCCGAAAACATTTCTTGCAAAAACTCGCCGAAATCAGGGATTTGCGCCAACTGCTCTTCGGTCATCCCATGCGACTGCCCAAACAATTCAAACATTAGCAGCGTGTTTCGGTCTGCGCACTGTGAAAAGCGTAAGTAGCAAAGTTGTTTCTCTGGCATGATGTTGTAACTGAAGTACTTGCTGCTTTTTTTGAAGGGGGCATTGGTTTTTTGGGGATAAAACCACTCAATGTCATCTTGGCCAAGTTCCTCTTGTCCGACCGCAGGCAGCAAAACCGTGTTGCCGTCGTCAAACTGGAACTCGAGCATGTCGTCGGGGCGGCGGTAAGGGTTGTAGTCCCAAGCCGCTTTCAACTGCATGTAATTGTTCACGTTGTCCATGAAGAAGTTTTCGTTGTCGCAGCTCATCAAGGGACGGAAGCTCTCAATGACCTCACGGGGAGGTCTGCCGTTGATGGTCGTGACGCGGTGACCCAACTCGGCGGAGAAGTCTTTCGAGATACCAATCATATAGAAAGCGGTGTCGCCATCGGCAAAATACTTGAAAGGGTAAAGTTTCCCGTCGAAATCCATCATCACGCTCGAATGTCCATCGTTGAGCGGCGAAAGGATGGATTGCAGATACTGCTTCAATTGGTCATCGTTCTCACAACCAGCAAGATACTGGTATCCTGTACGGGTCAAGCTGTCCATGTTGTAATGCCTTCTTCCGGTTTCGGCAAAGATTGGGTGCGTGTTTTCCAGCATGTCTGCAAAGAGCAGGAAATCACGCTGGTAGGCGTTCCCGTTGCGATAAAGTTCACTGTTTTCCACTTTGGGGTTGGTCAAGGTGTTGTAGGCATCTTCCTGAGCTAACAGGGTTAAACTGCTCGAAATCAGCAGCAAAAACATTGAAATGGTTTTGTAGTTTTGCATAATTTGATAGATTTGTAATACCCGTAATACGGAGATGGGAGAAAAAAGTTACAGCCAATGCAAAAAATATTCTTGAAAGCTATTTTCGGTGGCAAAACTACATCATTTTTCAACAAATCAAGTAAAAATGTTATGATTATGTGTATTTTTGCACCCTAATAGTAAACCCTGTTTGCTTCTGCACAGACCATCGAAAAGACCTATCATTTCAGCCAACCGAATGTCAGCCAAATCCAAGGTTATGACCAAATCCAGTTCAAGAATTGTATGCAAAGCGCCCTTGCAGGTCAACCCTCGTTGCCTTGGCAAAGTGTCAGTCTGATGCTGCCACAAGGCACGGAAGCCGTCGCCATCGAAGTGGAACTTTCTGATTTCCAGACGATGGAAGGTAGCCACAACCTTTATCCTTACCAGTCGGCCCTCACCTACTCCAATCCCGTGCGCCACCAGTTTGAGATAGACGAAGCCCTTTATGCCTCGAAAAGCGTCTACCCCGCCCAAGCATACGGCAAACTCAGCACGCACTTTATGAATGGCATTGGCTTTGCTTTCAGCGCATTTACGCCCGTGCAGTACATTCCCGCAACGGGTCAAGTGATGTATGCGACGAAAGCCACTGTTAGAATCACGACGGAAGCATCAAAGAGCGACCAAACACGCCAATTGTGGCTCAACAATGACAATGCCACTCGCGCCATGCGCCTCGCCCAAAACCCTGAAATGTTGCAAAATTACGACAGCAAGGGTCGTACCGTGGGCGGCTACGACTTGCTCGTGGTCACCAACCAGCAGTATGTCAGCGCATTTGGCGAGTATGAAAAATTCTATGAGGAGCGTGGCCTTCGCACGAAAATCGTTGCTTTTGAGGATATTATCAGCACAATGGAAGGTCGTGACAATCCTGAAAAACTGCGCAACTTCATCATCCAAGAGTACGAAAACGCCGGCATAATGATGGTAAACCTCGCCGGCGATGTGCCAGCCATCCCCTATCGCGGCCTTTATTGCTTCGCAGACAGCGGCAGCGGCTATGAGGACTACGACATCCCCGCCGACCTGTATTATGCCGCCTTAGACGGCACTTGGAACGACGACAACGACAACCGCTGGGGCGAAATCGGCGAAGACGACCTGCTCCCTGAAATCGGCATCGGGCGCATGTGTTTCAGCAACCAAAACGAACTCAACAACATGCTCCACAAAGCCATGACCTATCAGACCGACCCTGTTTTGGGCGAGTTCCGCAAGGTCATCATGGCTGGCGAACACCTCTTCGACAACCCCGAAAGCAACGGCAGCCAATACCTTGAACTGCTCATCGGCACCCGCGACGACAACGGCTACACCACCACGGGAATCCCTGAGTATTACGAGTTTAACCGCCTTTACGAAGAAGAAGGCAACTGGAGCGGCACCAAACTGCGCAACGCCATCAACCAAGGCACGCAATATGTCCACCACGACGGACACGCCAACACCAACTATGTGGCCGGCTGGACCAACAGCGACATCACCGACAACAAATTCAGCGGTGTGAACGGCGTGGTTCACAACTATACCTTCTTCCACACTTCGGGCTGCATTTGCGGCGACTTCAGCAGCGACTGCATCCTTGAACGCATGACCAAAATCAGCAACTTCGCCGTGGCCACCTTCGGCAACTCTCGCTACGGTTGGTTCAACGAAGGCCAGACGGAAGGTCCCGCCATCCACCTTGCCCGCGAAACGGAAGATGCCTACTACAACGACCGCATCCCCTACGGCGGCATGGCGTTGAGAGAAGGCAAAATCATGACCGCGCCGTGGGTCAATGCCCCCGGCCAGTGGGAAGAAGGTGCCTTGCGCTGGAACTTCTACGACCTGAACATGATGGGCGACGTGGCCGTCAGCCCGTGGCACGACGAGCCTTTCACGCCCAATGTGGACTACCCCACTGAAATCCTCGAAGGCATGACCTCAATGGAGGTCAAGGTAACCAACGAAAACGGCGAGGGCCTGAAGAACTTCCGCTGCACCCTTTTCCGTGACGAAAAGATGATAGGTTTGGGCTACACCAGCGAAGACGGCTTAGCCATTGTAGAGATTGATGACCCGTTGGATTACATCGCCGACCTGAAACTCATCGTCACTGGTTGCGACGCTTGGCCGCAAACCGTGTCCATCGAGTGTTTAGACACACCCGAAAACACAATGCACAATGTGGCCATCTATCCCAATCCAAACCAAGGCCAGTTTAGCCTCAATCTGCCCAATGAATCCTGCGAAATCTTGATTTTCAACAATTTGGGACAGCAAGTCTACCAACAAAGCAACGCCAAAGGCATGACTGCAATCAACCTTGAAGGCTTGAATGGCGGCGTGTATTTTGTTCAGGTGAAGTCAGAGGCGGGCGTTTGTGTTTTGAAGTTTGTGAGGGAATAAACGGTTATGATTCAAGCAACTGGCATACATAAATCCTACGGCAGCCTCGAAGTGCTCAAGGGCATCGACCTGCATATCAACAAGAAAGAAATCGTGAGCATCGTCGGGGCTTCGGGCGCAGGCAAATCGACTTTGCTGCATATCATCGGCACTTTGGACAAGGCCGACCGTGGCCAACTTCTCATCGATGGAACTGAGGTCAACAAACTGAATGACACCGATTTGGCCGCTTTCCGCAATCGGAAAATCGGCTTCGTGTTCCAGTTCCATCACCTCTTGCCCGAATTTACGGCCATAGAAAACATCTGTATTCCCGCTTTCATTGGCGGAATGGGCAAAAAAGAAGCCACCGAAAAAGCCTTAAAACTCCTTGATTACCTGAATCTTACGGCAAGAAAAGACCACAAGCCTTCCGAGCTTTCGGGCGGCGAGCAGCAACGCATTGCCGTGGCAAGGGCTTTGATCAACAATCCGGCGGTAGTGCTGGCCGACGAGCCTTCGGGAAACCTCGACTCGAAGTCGGCGCAAGAACTCCACAAGTTGTTTTTCCGCCTGCGCGATGAGATGAACCAAACCTTTGTCATCGTCACGCACAACCCCGATTTGGCCGCCATGTCGGACCGCACCATCACTATTAAGGACGGGAGGATTTAGTTGAGAGTTTAGAGTTTAGAGTTTAGGGTTGAGGGTTGAGAGTTTGGTTTTTGGATTACAAGAATACAAATTTGTGGAAACACACAATATTAATATTGTTTGTCCGTTAAAATGGGATAATAATTAGAATCATGAACAAAAAACTCATATTTTCCATGATGTTTGGTGCTTCTATCATGTTGAGCACCAACATCATGCAAGCCCAAAACGCCGAATCCTACGAGTCGCTGATGAAGAAGGGCAACGACAAGTTTTCAGCCAAAGACTACATCAGCGCGAAGACTTATTATGAGATGGCTTTGAAGCAGAAGTCGGGCGACGCAACCGCCAAGAAGAAACTTGACGAGACGGTGAAGAAAATCCAGGAAGACGGTGCCCGACAGGAGGTTTTCTATGCCCATTTGGATGCCGGCGACCAATATTATGGCCAGCAGAAATATGAGGAGGCTTTGTCGGAATATGAGCAGGCTTTGAAGGTTTTCCCCGAGGATAAATATGTTGGCGGTCAAGCAGATGCTGTGCGCGCCATTTTGAAGGAACGGCAGGATAAACAAGACGCTTTCGACACGGCCATGAGCCAAGGAGAAAGCCTTTTGGCAGAGGAGAATTTCGATGCGGCCATCATGCAGTTTGAAACCGCCATCGGCATTTTCCCCAACGACAAACTTCCCAAGGAAAAACTCACCGAAGCCCGACAGAAAAAGCAACTATATACGGAGAAAATGACGCGCTTCGATAATTTGATGGAGGCAGCCCGTCAGTTTGGCCTGCGCAAAAACTATGAGGCCGCCATCGACAAACTCAGCCAAGCCCTCGAACTTTTCCCCAACGACCTGCAAGCCAACAACTTGAAAAACGATTATCAAACCGCCAAAGGTATTGCCGACCGCTACAACGGCATCATTGCCGAGGCCGACCGTCTGTATGAAAGCAAGGCTTACAAGGAGGCAAAAGCCCAGTACCAGAGTGCATTAGCGGTGGTTACGGATGACGCTTACGCTACCGACATGATTGCCCGATTAGACCCACTCATTGCCCAACAAGATGCCGAGGAAGCCGCACGCATCGCTGCCGAACAAGAAGCAGCGCGTTTGGCTGCCGAGGCTGAGGCTGCTCGCATTGCCGCTGAGCAAGAAGCCGCTCGTTTGGCCGCTGAAGCCGAAGCTGCAAGGTTGGCTGCTGAGGCCGAAGCCGCAAGAATCGCTGCTGAGCAAGAGGCCGCCAGAATTGCCGCAGAACAAGAATCCGCTCGTTTGGCGGCAGAAGAAGCAGCCCGCATAGCCGCTGAAGAAGAGGCCAGACGTCAAGCCGAATTGGCCGCAGCGGAGGCCGAGCGACAGGCTACCATTAAGAGCATGTTGGATGCCGCTGGCGAATTGTTCGCCCAACAGGATTATGCCAATGCCAAACTGAAATACCAAGAAGTGGTTGCCTTCGACGAAGGCAATGCCACCGCAACGGCAAAGATTCAGGAAATCGATGGCATCTTCGCTCAAATGGCCGCCGAGTTGGAAGCCAACTACAACAAAGCCATGAGTGCCGGTGACCAAGCCATGACCGCTGAACAGTTCGCCGAAGCCATCACACAATACCAGACCGCATTGGTTTTCAAACCCAACGACCCAACCGCGACAACCCAATTAGCAACCGCCGAACGTGCTGAAAATGACCGTATAGCAGCCTTACGCGCACAATACAACACCTTCATCAAGGAGGGCGACGGCCATTTCAAGACCAACACCTTCGACAAAGCAATAGAAGCCTACACCAAGGCCGAGGAACTTGGTTTGGAGACCTACCCTACCGAAATGATTGCCCGCATCAGCGAAATCATCGAGCAAAACAAACTTTATGAATTGAACAGCGAACCCATGTTGTTAGCCGCCGGTCAAGCGCAACGGTTTGATTTCAACAAGATTGAGGTTGCCGTGCGCCGTTCCAATTATATCATTATCAAGGTACGCAATCCGCACCCCGAAAAGACCTTCCCGATGATTGTCTCCTTCGGCGGTTCAGGCGGCAAAAACGGCGGTTTCGTGCTGCCCATCGCAGCCGTAGAGGAAGAAAAAACCTTCCTGTTCCGCATCGGTTCGCAATACAAGTGGTTCAGCGAGGACAACACTTGGATTGAAATCATTTCGGAAAACAACGAAGTGGAAATCAGCAAATTGGAGATTTCGAGAAGCAACTAAAGCACTTCCAAAGGCACTGAAATCGGCATATCGCGAGATTCGTTTACCGAGGTAACCGAATAAACGCTGTCGACCACATACTTGGTCATGCCACGCCACGGCAAGGTGCCGAGATATTCCTTGTAGTGCAGTTCAACTATCTTTCCTGCGCAACGCTCCAATTGTCGGGCCACATTCTCGTCTTTCACCGAAAAATTGAACTCATTCGATTGGATGGTCGCGTTGCTGTTCTGCGAGTTGTAGCCCGCCTGAATCAGTCTACCCTCGTAGGTCTTGAAGACGTAGCCCTTGTAAACGAACAAGTTAAGTTCGCCAGCCTTCACGCCGCTACCGAACACGTAAAAAAACTTGAAGAAAACAAAACCCGCCACAGCCAAAACAAGGATGATGCTTAAAGTGGTGAGGATTTTTCTTCCGATACCTCTTTTCTTTGGTTTTTCTGAATACTCTTCCATTTTATTGTTCTTTTTTCTGTTTCTTTTGGTAAAAATCACAAATTGCAGTAATCCCGCACTCGTCGCATTTCGGTTTGCGGGCAAGGCAGACATAACGACCATGAAGGATGAGCCAATGATGGGCCTTAGAGAGCACATTTTGAGGCAGATGTGCCACCAAGACCTTCTCCGTTTCGAGGACGTTCTTTGAGTTTTGGGTCAAGCCGATGCGGTTGGAGACGCGAAACACATGTGTATCGACAGGCATGGCCGGTTGTTTGAAAGCCACCGCCATCATCACATTGGCCGTCTTGCGGCCCACGCCGGGCAATTTCTGCATATCATCCAGATTGTCAGGCACAACGCCACCAAAATCACTGACCAAAGTCTGTGCCATGCCTAACAAGTTCTTAGCCTTATTGTTGGGATAGGAAATGCTTTTGATGTAGGAATAAATCTCGTCCACCGTCGATGCGGCCATGTCGTGCGCCGTCGGGAAACGCTCGAACAGCGCAGGTGTGGTCATGTTCACGCGCTTGTCCGTACACTGCGCCGAGAGAATCACGGCCACAAGCAACTGATACGGGTCTTTGTAATGCAACTCCGACTCGGCAATGGGCATGTGTTCCGAGAAATAGGCTACGAAAGCGTCGTATTTCTGCTGAAGTCTCATATTTTACTCTTTCACCCTGAATTCGCTTTTCTATTCACGCAGAATTCGCAGAATTATATGAATCTCGATGCGATGCCTTTTTTGCGCCCGACAGGTTCAGCGTGTTCTGCACATTCTGCGTGAGGCAATCATATTATATCCCCTTGTTCATCAACGAGTACGCCCCAACTTACTGCGGTCATCACGTCGCCATCGAAGAAGAAGTCCATCATGGCATCTTCGAATGAAACGCGAAGTTCGCCGTCCTCGGTCTCTTCCTCCATGTCCTTGAAGCCATTGTCTTTCATCAACTTGACGACATCTACCTTCTTGAGGTCGAACACTTTCTTGCCAAACAATGTGGCAGCCTCGTTCTCCGTCTCGAAGCAAGCCACAACCGACTTGGTGATGCCCTCGAAATAGATATTCGTCTGAATATCATCATATTCGTAATAGATAGAACGGTTGCCCGTCTCTTCCATGTCGTTCAACTCCTCATAGAAGTCGGGCATGTTCAGCAACTTGACCGTATCGTCAAGCGTCATTCCGAAAGGTATTTCGCCGTAGCCTTTCAGCGGTTGAATGGTAAAGTCTTTCATCATAATTCTGTTGATTTGGCGGCTAAGATAGGGATTTTATTGGAACGACAGGAAAAAAACACGAAATTTTCCTCATTCAAACCGAATCGACTTGGTAGGGCTAATGCGATTGATGACTGAAGTCGGAATCAACAGCATCAGGACCCAAAGGAGCAAAGTTCCCAAATTGATGAGTATCACGGTAGTAAAGTGCAATTCGATGGGCACGGAAGATAGGTAATAGGTCGCTGCATCAAGTTTGATGAGTCCTGTGTATTTTTGCAAGAGGCAGAAACCCAAACCAATAACATTGCCGATGAGCATCCCAATAAGCAAAATGCGCAACGAGCGACGCAGAAACACCTCGCGGACGAACTTGTTGCTCGCGCCCATCGCTTTCAGCAAACCAATGGTGGAAGTACGTTCAATAATGATAATCAGCAACATACTGATGACCGTAATGCCTGCAACTAACAGCATCAAAGCCATGATGAGCCAAACATTGGTGTCGAGCAAATCCAGCCAATCGAAGACTTGTGGATTGCTTTCACGTGCGGTATAGGAGGCCAAATTGGAAGGCAAGGCATAGTACAGTTTCTCGTTGATTTGGTTGGCATCGAAACCGTCTTTCAGCGCAATTTCCAACAATCCCGCTTCGTTGTCTTCCCAACCATTCAGTTTTCGGATTTGGTTGAGGTCGGCAAAGACGAAACGCTCATCAAACTCGGTGAGACCCGTCTCGAAAATGCCCGTCACAGTGAACTTCCGCCCTCGCGCCTGCATGTCCTTGTCGATGAACCACACACGCACATCGTCGCCTACATCCAAAAGCATTTTGTTGGCAATGGCTTTGGAAACCAGCACCTCATTGGAGCGTTCACCCGATTGATATTCAGGCGTTTTCCCTTTCAAGAGGCAGTTCCCGAAATAAGTCCAGTCGTAGTTTTCGTCCACGCCTTTCAACACCACGCCTTGAATTTCGTCGTCGGTCTTGATCATGCCTGCCTTGTTGGCCACCATCTGATAATGCGCAATGCCTTCAATGGAGTTTAACTTACTGATTAACAACGAATCCAACACAAAAGGCGTTTCCTCCACAGATTCGTTCTTGTCCAACGACTGCACATGAATCGGGGCTACAAAACCAATCACCTTGCCTCGAATCTGGTTCTTAAAGCCCACCACAACCGCCCACGAAATCAGCATCACGACAATGGCCAAAGCCACGCTCGTGACGGCCAAGCGCATCACCGTCGAGGAAAGGTTTTCCTTCGAAAGCGAAAAAATACGGTCTGCTATGAATTTTGGGGCGGACATGACAGAAACACTTTATCTCTCCGACAACATTTCAGTTGCATTCGTATCATTATTCCGATTGTTCCAGAAGGCAAGTATGTACAACACTTCGTTATCGTGACAATAGATAATCGAGGATTTCCGCATGTGTAGGATTCTAACCTCTTTGTCATTGTAAAACAAATCTTTATACCGCATTCCCGAATCAGGGAAAGCACACAACTGGTTCACACGCATTTCAACTTCAACATACACTTTTTCAGCCGTTTTTTCTCCAAACTCACGAAACACATAAGCCAGCGTCTCGTCCAACTCCATCTTGGCTTGGCTATGCCACTGATGCCTTAAAGCCATAGCGTTTACGAATTTGTGAGAAGACCTCTTCGCCATCAACAAGTTCGGCTGTTCCTTTTTCAAGACTTTGCAACCGTTCCATGACGATGGCATACATTTCCTCATCTGTTGCTCCAACCACCGCTGCAAAACATCATCGTTGGGGAACATGGGTCTGACTTGCTCCATCAAACTGTCATTGATATGGATTGTCCGTGTACACATTTTTTCTTTGTTGGTTTACGCCCGCAAAAATAAACAAAAACACCGACACCGCAACATTTTTTATGGTTGGGTTCTTGCCATTTTCCGGCTGGGGTTCCGCCATGCTCCACCGCCTGCCTAATATCCTCTCACCCCTCCGGGGTTCCTTCGTGCCTCAGCCCAAGTCACGGAGTGACGACGGGAATTAGACAGATCATGTATTTCTCTCAACCTCAGAAACCAACTGACGGAGGTAGGCATCAGAAACATTGTCAATTTCCGATTTATCATAGATGGACATCAAAGTGACGAGAACAGCATTTGAAGTCTGTTGCAGATTATACGTAATCACCCGTGCGCCACCGCTTTTGCCCTTGCCTTTCGAAGCGATGGCCATGCGATGCTTGTATGTGTTGTGTCCCAAAGGATCGCCACAGAAAGGATTCTTCTCCAACTCATCCAAAAAGGCATCATAATCCTTCGGGAAGGATTTGTATTTCTTTGCCAAAGCCTTTGCACGTCTTTCAAACTCGGGCAGAAAATCAATCGTCACATTCATCGATGCGAGGTTTTATTGTGCGAAAAGACTTCTGGCATCTTTTTTTGCCAGCCCCGAATGTAATTCGTTGAATGCTGTGGTTAGGCTTTCTTTGACCATTGCTTTTTGTGCAGACTCTTTCTCCTTTTGCTCGCAAAGAAAACGTTCCAACATGACAGAAACTTGTTCTTGCAACCACCGTTGCAAAGCCTTGTCATCGGGAAACGAAGGCCGCGCCTTTTCAACCAGCGCATCGTTTAAACTTATATTGTAGGTACACATAATGTATATGTTTTCTGCCCGCAAAAATAAACAAAATTACCTACACCACCATTTTTTCATTGTTTCGTTTTTCGTTTTGTCGGCAGGGGTTCCGTCATGCTCCACCGCCTGCCTAATATCCTCTCACCCCTTTGGGGCTCCTTTGTGCCCAAACCCAAGTCACGGAGTGACGGCGGATAGTAGGCAGGGGTGAAATGCAATGCAACCCCTGCCAAACAAAAAACAAATACCAAACAAATCCCCGGCGGGGCGACAGGAAAAACACCGCCCTCCCGCTCCAAGGTTTCCCCAAGAAGCAGAAGGGCGGATATACTAATCATCCGTTGCGGATGAGATGGTTAGTGGGTTATTCTACATCGCGAACCAAGCGCACAGACGGACCATAGTCGCGGCTGTAGTAGGTCGTGTAGAAACTGACGCTACTGAAGTACAGGCAGCGTGCGCCGTAGTTATTGTCATACGATGCTGACCAGTAGTAGCCTCCAGAACCGACATCATTGACCGAAGTCCCCCCACGGTTGCCCGCAGCAGGCAGGAATACCGCACCGTTGGCTTCAAAGACATTCGACCAGTCGGAGGCGGTGATGGTGTTACTTGTGAAGTCTTCGAGACTATTGTTTGTACTGTTCAAAGCGTATGTTGTAGTAGTCCAGTTGTCAGGCAAAAGGATAGCGCCATTCATATTGTTCACTTTGGCTTTGGCATAGCGGATACCCGATGTGGTGTTGCGGGTGTTGATGACATAATTCCATTCATTGTCCGTCAATGTGCGCCAGATGTTCGCCGTGTTGCCGCCGTTGCTGATGGCGTTGTAGCCCCAGTCGGCTTGGCCATTCTGGTCATACAAGTTGTATGTGTATTCCCCATAAGCGTAGTAGTCGCTGGCAGTTGTACTGGTACTCCACGGCTGGTAGCAGTTAGCACCGTGGTTGTAGCCACTCGTACCCCAACCGAAAAGGTCAATCCAGCCATCATAGGTTTCGGATATATTGCTGTTGCCGTCGCCCATGTAGTTCCATTGGCTTCCGGCAAACCGCCAAGTGTTAGTTGAGGCTTGGTATTGCAGGTTGCCTTTTGAGAAATACACTTGGTCACCATCAGCATTGATAGTAAACTTCCCACTAATAGCACCAACAGGAACTTCGCCAGGATTGACCTCATTAGTCACATTTACCTCAATGCCAGCAATTAAGTAGCCGTTCTCATAAATGGCAGGAACCGCACCGCATGTACCCGTATAATCTCCATCTTCAGAATACGCACTACCTTCCTCGCCAGCCTCAACCGCCTCTTGCGGCAAAAGAATCGCCCACTTTTCTCCAATGCCTGACGGCAAAGTAATCACGCCATTACCTTCTTGGCTGTGGGTCAAGGTGTTTTCTGCAAAATTCACTGTCACCTTGTTCTTCATTCCCGTAATACAAGTGGCCGCTTCAGAGGCCGTGGTTACATTGAACTTCACCAAGGCGCACTTGTTCAGCAAATGAGCGGAGAAACTGCTTGCGCCAGCCGTGTAGGTTTCATTGGATGGGGCATATTCTATCACGGGCAAGTGCTGCGTCTGGTCGCTGATAACCACGGAACAAGTCGTTGTTGTGCCTGCAGTGAGGGTCTCGGCGGGAGTCACATTGCCCCAAAAATAGAAATGCAAAGGCTCGCCAACGGTCGGGTTGGTGATAGTTCCAGCGAAGTTGGTGCCGTTGTGCGTCAGCGTGCCGATGAATGTGCCTCCACTCGCCACATAAATCACGTCGCCAGTCTCGTATGTGACTTCGCCCGTGCTTGTGTTCACATCCATTCTTGTGCCGTTACCGCTCTTGATGTCCAAGGTGATGTCAACGGTATTGCCATCATTGGCAGGAGTTGCTTGTTCCTTTTTGCATTGCGTCAGGGCTACCAAAAACGCCAATGCCGTTACGATAATACTAATCTTTTTCATGTTCATTTTTCCTTTCTGTTTTGTTTTTTCCTTGATTTAATTGTTGCATAACCTGCACCTGCCGCGAGCATGACGAGCAATCCGCTGCTCAAAGGTGCGCCAAAAGTTTGGCCTGTGATGTTGCCGCTTGTGGCTCCGAAACCCTGCTCTGTGAAATAGCCTCCAGCAGTGCCTTCGTTTCTGCGCATCAGGCCGTCGGAAGCAGTCGGGGCGGTTTCACCAAACAGACCTCCTGGCCTATCGTTTTGTTCCTGTGAAAGCAGACGAGAAGGAAGCAACATTCCTACTGCCAACAGAAGTGAAAACGCGAGGTTTTTCTTCTTTTTCTTTTTGTCCATTTTTTCTTCTTTTAGTGTTTATAAAAGGTTAATTGCTGATTTTCAATCCATTTAACATATATTCCCACCGTCAACACCAAACAAAAGAAGCGTGCGCTGTGTTATATCACATCGTACTTGAAGGTCCTGCGAAAACCCATGATAAAGAATGTAATAACAGCCACACGCTAAACAGCGTGAAGCCGTTATACGACTTCCTTTATCATTTTACTTGAAAATTTCGCAGGTTCTCAAGTACAAAGAAGCATAACGCTTCTAAAGTTCATAAAGTCCGAACTGGCGAGCCAATTCAGCGACAAAAATAGGGAAAAATCGGTTCGGCGAAACCTTTAGGCACTAAATTTGCACAAATTTCAATATTTTTGCACAACAAAACACTTCTGAAATGAAACGACAATCCTTTTTCGCCCTGCTGCTATGCGCTTTCCTTGCGCCAGCCCAAGCCCAAATCTTCAATTTCCTTGCGCCAGCCCAAGCCCAAATCTTCAAGATGGACAACGAGCCAAACAACAGAATCAAAACGCAAAAGCCAGCCAATTTGGTAACCCCTCAACTTGTTATTATCGACAAGGAACACTATGTTTCCGCTGCCATGCAAATGGATGATTACCTGCCACTTCTGCGAGGAAAACGAGTTGGTGTGGTTGGCAACCAAACGAGCATTGTTGGAGAAACGCATTTGGTGGACACGTTGCTTTCTTTGGGCGTGGATGTGCGGAAAATTTTCACGCCCGAGCATGGTTTCCGTGGCACGGCTGATGCAGGCGCGAAGGTACACAGCGGCAAGGACGAAAAAACTGGCCTACCTATCGTGTCGCTCTACGGCAAAAACAAGAAACCCACGCCCGAAATGCTTCAAGGCATCGACTTGATTCTCTTCGATTTGCAGGATGTTGGCGTGAGGTTCTACACTTACATTTCCACCATGACCTACGTCATGGAGGCCGCTGCCGAAAACAACCTGCCCGTCATCGTCCTTGACAGACCGAATCCAAACGGTTTTTATGTCGATGGTCCCGTTTTGAAATCTGAAAACCAATCGTTTGTGGGACTACACCAAGTGCCTGTGGTTTATGGCATGACCATCGGCGAGTATGCCAAAATGGTAAACGGCGAAGGCTGGCTGAAAAACGGCATCCGCTGCGACCTCACCCCCTTTGTTTCTTCGAGGGCACCATCGTCAGCATCGGGCGAGGCACGGAAACGCCTTTCCAAATCTACGGCCATCCCGACATGCGCGGCAGTTTCACTTTCACCCCAAAAAGCACAAGCGGAGCCACAAAACCATTGCTTGAAGGGCAACGTTGCCGTGGTGAAAACTTGGTTGAATTTGCCCACGATTACGCACTCAATGCCAATCAATTGCATTTGGAATGGCTCATTGAGGCCTATCAGCAATTGAAAGACAAGAACTTCTTCAACAACTATTTCGTGAAACTTTCAGGCGACCAGCAATTGCAGCGCGACATCGAAAACGGAAAAAGCGCAGACGAAATCCGCGCTTCATGGCAAAACGACCTTGAGGCTTTCAAGGCGATTCGGGCGAAGTATCTAATGTATTGACTATCCGAAAGTTTCTCCCAACAACTTCACAAAGCCCTGATAAGCAGCCAATTCCGACAACTCCGACAGAGCCTTTGCGAGTGAGCGGTAATACCACTCCACATCGGGCTTTCCGTTTGGGGCATGAAAGCGACTCCAAACCGCATCGCCAACTTGACGATAGTCCAAGGCAATGCCTTGCATATTGGAGAGCTTGTCGCCGAGGGCAACAATCTTGCTGTCGATGGGCGCGGCGGCCAGTTGTTCCACTTGTATCGACTTCTTCTCGCGCCAAGTCAGGTTTTCGTCTTCGGGTGCGGTTTCATGTTGGACGAGCGTGGCCACACGGTCGCCAAACTCATCGCGGATTTGCTCAAGGTTCACGTCGGTATCTTCCACCACATCATGCAAAATGGCGGCGGCCAGCATTTCTTGATCGTTGGTCATAGTGGCCACAATGGCAACGGCCTCCATGGGATGGATGATATAGGGATAGCCTTTGCAGCGCCGCTCAGTGCCGCTGTGGGCTTCGACGGCTAACTTAACCGCTTTATCGAAAAGACTGGTTTCCAATGGGTTATTCATGGTTTCACACTAAATTGATTTTTCGGGCTTGCTCAAAAACACGCTCGGCGCGTTGTGCATTGTAGGCACTTTCGCCGTAAAGGGCCGCGAAAAGGCGTATCAATCCCGCCTCGCCGAAACCCTGTTTGAGAATAGCCACGATGCAAATGTTTTGCAGAGCCACCGAATAGGCCACAATGTCGAGACCCGTGCCTGCCAATTGGAGGAGCGCCAACTGATAGGCTCCGTCACTGTACTTGTTGCGCAACCGCTCAATATCGCCTACGGTCTTCATGCCCATGTGCAACAACACGTTATAATACGGTATCAGGCTGTCCTCGTAAATCTCTGCCTGATTGATGGCCGCGATTTTCTCCATCAAACGCTGGTAGGGTTTCAAGTCAAGATAACTGCGGAAGGTGTCGCCGTTTAAGGGAACTTCGTCGAAATTGCCTGTCGCCACAAGCGACTGCACATTGCGGCGGTAATCGTTAATCTCCCTGCGAATACGGCTAAACTGCTCGTCGGCCAACTCCAACATGCCCGCCAATCGGTTCATATTGCGCTGATACTCAACGGGAATTTCCACATCACTCTTGTAGCCCATGTCGTGGTACATGTTGGCCCACATGTGTTGCAACACGCTCCGCATCTGCAACTCAAAACGGATTTGGCACAGCTCCAGCATGTCGGCCTCCTTGCAAATCGTTCCCGGCAAACGGCAAATATAGTGCAGCGACATGTAGCCGAAACGGTCGATTTCCAAAGACTTGCGCTTGTCGACGGAGTTTTCCCAATCAATGTCGAACATCTGTTCCACAAGAGCCGAAATAATGTCCACCTCATCACTGAAAAATGTGATGACTCGAATGCCAACAATATCCGTTACATCATTGATTGAATGATACTTATAGCCCTTCAACTCCAACTTGTTCGCCAAACTCTTCTCCTCCTTGATGCGGGATTCCAATCCGGCAATACGGATATGGTTTTCATGCAAGCAAGTGTAAATCTGCTCAACGACGATGGATTTAAGTTTCTCATAAAGAGGAAGTTGCTCGTGATAGGCATCAAGCAGCAACTCCGTGTGCATGTTGAGTTTCATGGCGTTCAGATGATGGTGATGATATTTGAAAAACCTGTGATGTCGAAGACCTCTTTCACGTGGGAATTCATGTTGCGCATCACCAATTTGCCTTTGCGTGCCATCACACTTTTTTGCAGCAAAAGGAAAATGCGCAGGCCCTGCGACGAAGTGTAAGTCATTCCCCCACAGTCGATGTCGATGTCGGGGCTATCGCCTTCCATCAGCGGTGCCATGTCCTTTTGGAATCGGTCGGAATTCGAACTGTCGATGCGCCCGTCAAGCACAACGAGGGTTTTTCCGCCTTGTTTGTTTATGGTAATGTTCATATTCTTCACTTTGTTTGCCCCGACATGAAATGTCGGGTTGTAGTGTTATGCCCTTTCAGGGCTGACTAATTTCTTCATTATGAGCACATTGTTACCGTCCTCATAGCGGTAGGTGATGCTGTCCATCATCTGTTTGCAGAGGTAGATGCCGAGGCCGCCAACGGGACGCTCATTCGCCGAAAGCGTGATGTCGGGGTCGGCTTCTTCGAGTGGATTGAAAGGCTTGCCAGCATCGCGCAGTTCGATGGTGAGGATCAATGACTTATCATCCAAATGCGTACCCGCCTCAAGCCAACCGATGCCGCCTTCGTATGCATAGCGCACCACATTTTCAACGGCTTCCTCGATGGAAAGTTCAATCTTGAAACGCAGGTCGGCATCCTCGGGCATGTCGGGCGAAGCCATCAGAAAAGCGATGATTTCGCTGCTTCGGTCGGTGATGGGATTAAATCGTTTCTTTTTCATAATCGTAAACTAACAATGGTTATGTCGTCATTCTGTGGATTGCCTTCGGCAAAGGTTTGAACCGAAGCATAAAGGCGTTCAACCACATCTTTTTCAATTAATTCGTTGTTTTTCAATGTCATCGACCATTCCAACAGACGCTCGTTTCCATACAGGCTTTGGTCGGCTTTTTCGGCTTCGGTCACGCCATCGGTATAGGCAATGATTCGCGTACCCTGCTTCAGGTCAATCTTTTCCGCCTCGTAGTTGAATTTCTCGAACATGCCAACGGCGATATTCGTTTTGCATTTGAGGAAATAAGGCTCAGCATCAGTCGGGATGACGAGGATGGGATTGTGACCCGCATTGCAGAAGTCCATGTGGCCCGTTTTCAAGTCGATGCGGGCGACAAACAGGGTCACAAACATGCCTGTTTTATTGGTTGCACTGAATTCATCGTTGATACGACGCAAAGTCTCGTCCAAAGGCAGCCCCGATCCCACCACGAAACGGAGCATCACCCTCGTGATGGCCATCACCAACGAGGCAGCAATGCCCTTGCCCGACACATCGCCGATGGCAAAATAAAGTTGGTCGTCTTTAATGGTGAAGTCGTACAGGTCGCCGCCAACCCTCTTGGCCGGATTGAGCAACGCATATAACATGGGGGGAAAATCGGTGCGCAACATCCCAAGCTGGATTTTGCGGGCCAAAACCAGATCCGACTCGATGCGATCGACTGGACTCGCCATTCGGCTGATGACACGACGGCAAACGAAAAACAGCACCACAATGCTTGCCAACAGAATGATAATCAACGAAATCTGCATAGGCAGCGAATGGAGCAAAATATCTATCGGATGCTGCTCCAATTCGGGATGACGTGCCACTTCTTTGGCAATGATGATTTGTGAAACCACGGCCATCACGAATTGTGACACGATGGTAATCAACGACATGATACCGATGATTCTCAAAGTCAGTCTGCCCGAAAAAGATTTGCCTCCCATATCAATAGAATAATTGCAGCAAAAATACAAAAACTTGAAAAACAAAACGATTTCCGAATCTTTTTTCTACTTTTGTCGCAGAAATCCAACATAGCAAATGGAAGCCATCAAAATTTCCTTGGACGACTATGTCCTCAGTGGCGGCGGGGCCAACGGCGAGAGTTACGACCACAAGACCGACCCGACGGTAATGCTCAAACTCTATTTCCCCGGAAAAATCCAGCAGCCGTTAGACGAAATGAGACTTGCCCGAATGGTTTATGAGTCAGGCATTTCCACGCCCGAACCCGGTGACTACGTGGTGACCGAGGAAGGTCGCTATGGCATCAGATTCCGACGCATTTTGAACAAAGTTTCCTATTCTCGTGCCACGGGCGACCATCCCGAAAAGGTGAAACAATACGCTGAGGAATTTGCACAAATGTGCCTGCAACTGCATGAAACCCATGTGGATACGAAACAATTTGAAAATGTAAAAGATCGCTACCATAGGCTTTTGGCAGAGAACCCGTTTTTCACGACAGACGAAAAGGAAAAGATTGGAAACTTCATCGACAGCGTTCCCGATACGGACACAGCCATCCACGGCGACTTGCAGTTTTCCAATGCCATCTTCACGCCCAACCAACGCTATTTCATCGATTTAGGTGATTTCTGCTACGGCAATCCCCTTTTCGATGTGGGCATGGTTTACCTGAGTTGCAAACTCAGCCACGAAGACTTCATCCGCGAAACTTTCCACATGGAGAAAGCCACCTCCATCAGATTTTGGGAAGCCTTTGCCCCTGCCTATTTCGGCAAGAACCTCACCCTCAATGAAATAGAAAAGAAAATCTTGCCCTTTGCCGGATTGAAAACACTCATCATTGAGCGCGACACGCACTGCCCAATGCCGGAATTTCGGGCGGCATTGGAGGGGATTATTTTATAGGTTGCAGAAAATATTCCGAGCAACCAGTTTTCAAACTGCAATGCCAGAGCGCATTACATCTTGATATAAAGGAGACTTTTCTCCTTGTTCCATCAAAACAGGCTCAATAAGGAAACTTACTTGCCTAACATCATGCCAAAGACTTTTCGCCCAATCAAACCACTTGCCCTCCTCGATTTTGGGAACAACTACCGCCACATCAATATCGCTATCTGGATTGGCATACCCCTTGCTGTAAGAACCAAACATATACACCTCGGTTCTTTCATCAAAACGCGGAGCAATCACCTTCTTGAACTTTCTTACGAGTTCGAGTGCTTCGTCTTGTCTGAGAGTTTTTCCCTTATCCATAGTTGTAATGTGTTTGTAGTGTCAATAATGTTTCGGCAAGTCTCTTTTGAAAGTCGGCGGGACAATTCTTGTTTATACCTTGGGTAACGCGCTTCAATGTTGAATGTGGTGATGGTTTCCAAAAAGTCTTTTTGCTCTTCCGACATTTCATCCCAAAGGCCACAACCTTGAGCCAATCTGCTGTGGTTGTGGGTGTAAGGAGGATCGTCATCGCAGGTACCACACCAATAGGCTTTCAAGACTTTTTCGATCACCTGATGACACATAAATCCAACATAAAGCCATCTTCCTGTGGAATACATGGCCTCAGCAGTTTCCAAATCATAATCCACAATATCAAGCCAATATGCCGAATTGTTTTCCATCTAAACATGGTTTTCTGCCTGCAAAAATAAACAAAACCGCCCACACCGCCACAATTTTTGAAAAATGATGAAAAACGAGAACAAAAAAAATCCCCGAAAGCCTTGCAGACCAACGGGGATTCTTCAACTTCGTATTTTCAGATTACCTCGTCCTCCCCGGATACACTTTCAAAGCTTCTTCGAGGCACTTCATGGCGGCCTTCAAATCGTCGATGCAGATGCAGTAAGTGATGCGGGCTTGATGGCGGCCTTTTTCGGGGTCGGCGTAGAAGCCCGTGGCAGGAGCCAACATGACAGTAGCACCATTGTAACTGAAATCGGTGAGCAGCCACTGGCAGAACTTGTCGCTGTCGTCAATGGGCAAGTCGATGACGGTGTAGAAAGCACCCTTCGGCATCGGGCAGAAGCAGCCCGGAATCTTGTTGACACCCTCAACGATGACATTACGGCGGGCCACATACTCGCTTTGCACGGCATCAAAATACTCTTGCGGCGTGTCGACGGCAGCCTCAGCGAAAATCTGACCAAACGACGGCGGCGACAACCGAGCCTGAGCCAAACGCATGGCGATGGCATAGACCTCACTATTGCGGGTCACCATGCAACCCACGCGGGCACCGCAAGCGCTATAACGCTTCGAAACGGAGTCGAACAAAATGGTGTTGCGCTCCAAACCTTCCAACTGCATGACGCTGACGTGCTTATGGCCATCGTAGCAGAACTCGCGATACACCTCATCAGCAAAGAGATACAGGTCGTATTTCTTGACCAATCCGGCCACCTTCAGCAGTTCCTCGTGGGTATAAAGATAGCCCGTCGGGTTGTTGGGGTTGCAAATCATGATGGCCTTGGTGCGCGGCGTGATGACCTTCTCAAATTCCTCGATGGGTGGCAGGGCAAAACCCGTCTTGATGTCGCTGGGAATGGTGACAATCTTGGCATCGCACAACTTGGCGAAGGTGTTATAATTGGTGTAGTAAGGCTCTGGGATGATGATTTCGTCGCCCGGGTTAAGGCACACTGTGAAGGCCATTTGCAAAGCCTCGCTACCGCCCGTGGTGACAAGCACTTGGTTAGGCGTGACATCGATACCATGCCTATGGTAATAGTTGCACAAGGCACGACGATAGGACGGGATGCCCGCCGAGTGGCTGTATTCCAACACACCGTGGCTGGCTGGAAGTTCCTTGGCGGTCTCAGCCAAAACCTTCAAAGCACCCTTCGGGGTCTCGATGTCGGGCTGGCCGATGTTGAGGTGATACACATGGACACCGCGTTCCTTGGCGGCATCGGCAAAAGGAACAAGTTTACGGATAGCCGACTGCGGCAAATCCAGACCTTTTTTGGATATTTGTGGCATAAATGTTTGATTTAATTGTTGTTGACGGGTGAGCCGTTGCCGAAATCGTTCTTCTTTTCGGGCATGGCCTCAGTGGGTTGTTCGAGCACGCGACCCTTGATGCGCAGTACCACGGTCGAGTTTTTCACGGCGTTGGAGGTGACGGTCACGGTCTTGTTGATGTTGCCGGCACGGTTGGTGCGGTAGGTCACCTTGATTACGTCAGACTCGCCGGGAAGGATGGGTTCCTTGGGCCACGAAGGAATCGTGCAGCCGCAACTCGACTTGGGTTTTTGCACCAACAGCGGTTCGGTGCCGGTATTGGTGAAGCGGAACTCGCACTCGCCGTTGCCGTTGTAAGGCACATCGCCGTAGTCGTGGACGATTTTCTCAAATTCGATTTCTGGTCCCACCGGGGCTTTGCTGTCCTGAGCCTTGGCCGCTCCAGCCATAAGGAGCATGATACCAAGCAGATAGATAACTTTTTTCATTGTGTTTTAAATTAAAAGTGTGCAAAATTAGTAATTATTGTTGTCCGTTGTTCAAAACTTTCGATTTTTCAAACAAATTTTTGGGATGTTCAAAAACCGTACCAAAACCCACCAACACGCTCTAATGATTCTATCCATACCTCTACCCCAACTGCTTTGCCATACCTCAAGGCATCTGCTGTATCTGTTCGTATTCGCCAATCCACTCTTTCATTTTTTCTTGTAACAGCGTCTTGTCGGGCAAGCACAAAGCATATTGTTGTGCATAGATGTTGGTGTCTTCAGGTAATGTCAGTTCAACCAATGCGTCATCCTTCTGTTTGCAAAGCAATATCCCAGATGAAGCGGTCCTTCCCCCTGCGATACTGCGATACTTCTACGTCGAGAGTGCAAACGCCATCAAGATACAGATATGGGTCACGCTGATAGCCAACTTGCTGCTCATGGTCATACAGAAGCGCATCAGGCGCACATGGAGCTTCTCCGGGCTGGCCACCATGTTCAGGATCATGCTCATGTACTACGTCAACTGCTACACCTTCTTCGAGGAACCAGAAAAGGACTGGCTGGCGATACTCAAGACGGCAGCTATCTCACCTATCGAGAAATCGTGCTTGCGCATCACGGAAATTGTTTTCCTTTGTGCCTTGGTTAGTTGGGACTTCTTCTTGCATTTTTAGGACGGAGGCAAAGATAGTCTTTCCTATCCACCCGAACGGGGAAAAAATCCCTTTTCTCCCTACGGGAAAATCTCTTTGGACTATCGCGACCGTCTAAAGTTGCATTTGTCTCTTGAATTTAGGGTTCGATTTCTCCAAAAATACGCAAATCTTATTATTTTCTTCTTCCCCCTCTCCTATTTCCCCGCTTTTCCGTACCTTTGCAAATTCAATTTTTCCGAACCTTGAAAGAGCAAACAACTTCTTATATCACCATCCGCAACGCGAAGGTCAACAACCTGAAGAGCATCAGTTTGCAGATTCCGAAGAACAAGCTGGTGGTCATCACCGGCCTGTCGGGATCGGGCAAGTCGTCCTTGGCGTTCGACACGCTTTATGCTGAAGGACAACGCCGCTATGTGGAGAGCTTGAGTTCCTATGCACGGCAGTTCATGGGCCGACTCAACAAGCCCGACGTGGAGAGCATCACTGGCCTCTCGCCTGCCATCGCCATCGAGCAGAAGGTGAACTCGCACAACCCACGCTCCACCGTGGGCACCAGCACCGAGATTTACGAATATCTGAAGCTCCTCTACGCCCGCATCGGCAAGACCTACTCCCCCGCCTCGGGCAAACTGGTCAAGAAGCACCAGGTGATGGATGTGGTGAACCATATCCTCGGCCTGCCGACGGGTAGCACGGCTTACATCGTCGCGCCGCTTCACCTGCCCGAAGGCCGCAGCCTCGAAGAGCATCTCAACATTCTCATGCAGCAGGGCTTCTACCGTATTTTATATAACGGCGAGATCATCAAAATCGAGGATTTCCTCGACCAGAAGAAAAAGGTCAGCGAGAAGAAGGTGAAGCTGCTCATCGACCGCATCAAGGTCA
>CACXQO010000023.1 GCA_902769815.1 uncultured Bacteroidia bacterium
TGGGCGCAGAGGCGCAAAACAACAATGTGTACAAGGCTGATACCGTCATCGACGGAAAAGGCAACAAAATCATCACCGTGTACTCGCGGGGAACATTCGTTGAAGGCAACGGCAACATCGTCACGCGCGACTATGACATGGCGGCGTTCGACGAAATCAGTATCGCGCTGTCGGCTTCGGTAACCTACGCGGTGGCGGACAACTGTTCGTGTCGTGTTACCCTCGATGAGAACCTTTTCGAGTGCCTCGACATCTATCAGAAAGGCGGTTGCTTGAGGGTGGAGATGGTTAAGACGCTTCAGCAATCCGACTTGAAGCCGACCAAGTTCCTCATCGAACTCACCGCCCCGACTTTGGAGGAAATCAGTTTGGTGGGCGGCGGCGACTTCAGTTTCGTCACGCCGTTTGAAGCCCCAAAACTAGAAATCAGCACGGCGGGTGCGCATGGTGTGTTTTTCGATGAAACCGCTACTATCCAACATTTTAAGATGAGCCTTGCCGGGGCGGGAAAGTTGGTTTGCAAGGACCTTCATGCTGACCGTGTGGATTGGAATGTCGCAGGCGTGGGTAACTTGGTGTGCAAGAATCTCCATGCCGACCACGCGAATCTGGGCGTTGCCGGTTCGGGAGGAATTGTCATTGAGGCAGGTAAGGTGAAAAGCGCCGACATTTCCGTGGCCGGCACGGGTTCGGTGGAGGCTCGATGCGAATTGGAATCGATGGATTACAACATCTCAGGATGGGGCAATATCAAATATTATGGAGATGTCAAGGTGAAAGGCACCTGCATGGGTGGAAAAATCAAAAGGATTGACTCGGAAAATGCGAAAAACAAGGAAAAGTGTCGCCATGAAAAATCAAAGAAGACTAAAAATTAAGCAGTTGCTTTTTGAAAAATTGGCAATGGCTTTTGGGCTTGAAAAAGCGGAAAGACTCTTCAAATTATTCGGAATTATCAAGTAAAATCTTTAAAATCATAATATTATGACAAAGAAATCATTACTAACCGCACTATTCGTTTGCATGGCGGTACTTTGCGCGAAGGCGCAAAACATCAGTGGTCGCGTGGTGGACGAAAACGACGCGCCCATTCCTTACGCCACCGTCGTGGCGATGCAACTGCCCGACAGCACTTTCCTCGGTGGCGTGACCACCGACAACGATGGCCGTTTCACCCTCGAAACGGCCTGCGACCTGCTGAAAATCAGTTTTGTGGGCTACGAAATGAGATTTGTCAGCCAGCCCAAAGGCAATTTGGGAACGCTGAAAATGAGCGTCGCATCATCGCAATTAAAAGAGGTGACCATTGCGGCCAAGCGACCCGAAATCACCAACTTGCCCGACAGGACAGTGGTCGGGGTGGAAAGCACCTTGCTATCATCGAGTGCCGACGGCATCGACATGCTGAAGAAAACACCCGGCCTTTTGGTGGATGGGCAGAACAACCTCTCCGTCATCGGGCAAGGCTCGCCTATCGTTTACATCAACAACCGGCGCGTGTATTCGATGGACGAGGTCTATAACCTGAACCCGCAAAACATCAAGTCCATCGAAATCATCCACAACCCGTCGTCGCAATACGAGGCCGATGCCACCGCCATCGTGAAAATCGTCACCATAAGGCGCAACGATGATTTTTCGGTGCGTATTGGCGGCACCGTAACCAAGGCGCGAAGGTGGAGCGAGCGTGCCTTTGCCGATGTCACCTTCTCGAAAAACAAGTTTTCGGCCAACCTCTATTACGGATTCAACGGAAGGAAAACACATACCTTCAACAACGAGGACGTGATGGGCTACTCGATGATTGAACACCGAGCCTACAACCTCTCGGAAAACCAAGGCCACAACGCGAAACTGATGCTTGAATACGCGCTGACTCCGAAAATCACCCTCGGTTTGCAGAGCAACAACAACTTGGGCAAAGGGACGAGCCTGCGCGAGCAAAAGACCCATTTCGAGGGACTCAACCACACGGATTTCAAGACCGTGACCAACACCAACGACAAGAGCCTGCGTAGCAACAACACACTGTTTTTCAACTATGACATCGACAGCCTTGGCCAGAACCTCAACGTGACCTTGGACTACACCTACAACCGCTATGATGACGAGGACGCTTTCCGCAACATCGTTGACGGAAGCGAGAGCCAAGGCATCTTGAACCTCAACAAAGGCTACGGCAACACGGGCATCTATGTGGGCAAGGCCGACTACACATTGCCTTTCAGAAACGGCAAAACTACATTTTCGGTGGGAGCGAAATATTCCTTGATTCAAACCGACAACCATGTTGACTTGAGCGGAAACAACACCCTCTTGCAGCACTATCATTCCGACGAGTCTAACGCTGCCGCCTACGCCAGCGTTGCGCACAATTTCTCCGACAAATGGTCGGCCACCGCCGGACTGCGGTTTGAATATGTGGACCGCCATAACTACTTGAACGGTGAACCCCAAGTGGACTACACGAAGCCCGGACTTTTCCCGAACGCCACTGTGCAGTACAAACCTGCCGAGGGCTATGCGATGGGCGCATCTTATTCGAAGCGCATCGTACGTCCTTCGTTGGATGCCTTGAATCCCAGCATGTATATTGATTCCTTGGTCAATACGATGGGCAACCCCAACCTCATCAACACCCACATCCATGCGGCGCAGGTGTTCTTCAGTTTCCCCATTTCGCTTTCGCTGCGTTTCGGCTACAATTACGAAATCAATCCCATTTATTGGGAACATTATCAAAGTGTTGATAATCTTGATATGGGAGAAGTCCGTTACAGAAATGGTGACCACTCGCAGAATTTCTACGGCTCCATCGCTTGGAACGGTAACGTCACAAAGTGGTGGTATCTCTACAGTTCCGTTTATTTCGGCAGAAACTATTATGAGAAGATGGAGGACGGCATATTGAAGCAGAACAACAGGAACTTCGCCATGTTTAATGTCAGTAACATGCTGGCTTTGCCTTACGACATTAAGTTCAACTTGGATTTCTATTACATGACACCTTATCCATCGAACGGCGTTACGATTAAGGAACTGTGGAGCCTGTCGGCCAGTTTGGAGAAGAGTTTCTTTGACAACAACCTGACCATTCGGTTGAGTGCCAACGACTTCTTTAACACCACGCTTTATTGGCAGCAGAACATCTTGCGCGGCAATTCCTTGGTCTTCTTTGATGGCGACGGACGCAACATTATGCTGAATGTCACCTACAAGTTTGGTAAATCGAAAGTGAGGCTCAATTCACGCTCGGCGAGTGAGGAGGAGAGAAATAGGTTATGAGAAATAATAATGCCGAGATGAAAAACTGCAATAATCTGAAAATCAACCAAGTGCTTTTCGACAAGTTGGTAAAGTTCTTCGGACTTGAAAAAGCAGAGAGAATATTCAAAATACTTGTTCGTTTAGACAACAATTCAACAATCAACAATTCAACAATATGAGAATCTACAAAAAAGGCAAGACCTCCCTCGTGTCTTCCATCCTGAACATCTTGGGCTTGACGGCAGCCTTTGCCGCGCTCTACATCATCCTCGTGCAGGTGCGCCACGACTTCACCTACAACAAGGCCATCAAGGACAGCGACAGGATTTATGTCCTTACAAAGAAAGAAACAAGCCAAAGCGCATACACTTCTTACCTGAACCGCCCCATGGGAGAGTATGTCATTGCCGCTTCGCCTGATGTTGAAGTGGGTGGCTGTGGCTCTATCAGTGGTAATCCATGCAAGATTCGTGTGAGCGATGAGCAATCGCCAGTGGACATCACAGTAACTTCATTGAGCGAAGGTGCCCGCGAGGTGTTCGGCTTCGAGTTGGTGGCAGGCAATTGGGACGACTTGACGGGCTTGGCCATCGCCCTCTCTGAATCGGCGGCCCATCGGCTCGGTGTCCAAGTGGGTGATGTCATGAAGTATTACGGTGGAGCGTGGTGGGTGGAAACACCCATCGTGGCCATCTATAAGGACATGCCGCAGCACAGCGACCTCTCGTCTTTCGAAATGGTTTTCGACATGGGCGATAATTTCCTCGACGATTGGAAGGAGTTTTCGTTCAACTATTTCTTGAAATTGCGCAAAGGTGCTGACCCCAAAGCGATTAACGAGGTGGCAAAGCCTGCGGTCAGGCAGTTTTTCAGCGAAGTGCAAGGCGTTGAAATCACCGATGACGAGGCCTCTTTTGGTCTTTACGCCACGCTGCTGACCGACATGTATTTCGACAAAAACTCGTATTTCGCGCCGGGCAAGTCGGGCAACAAAACCACGACGATGACGCTTTTGGTCATCGCCATTTTCGTAGTGCTTATCGCCTTCATCAACTACATCAACTTCTTCTTCGCCATGGTGCCGCTGCGCCTGCGCAACATCAACACGCGCAAGATATTAGGCAGCAGCCGTTTCTCGTTGGTGATGTCGGATGTGTGGGAGTCGGCGCTGATGGTGGTCATCGCCTTGGGCTTGGCGGTGGCCGTCGTAACGCTGTTCAGGCAGTCCACTTTGGCCTCGCTCATCGACACCTCGTTGGATTTCAGCCAAAACTGGGGCCTCGTCGCCTTGACCGTCGGCCTCGGACTGCTCATTTCGGTGGCCGCGAGCCTTTATCCGGCCTTGTTCGCCACCTCTTTCAATCCCGCTTTTGCCCTGAAAGGCACCCTCGGCACCACACAAAAGGGCAAGGCCTTCCGCATCGGCTTGATTGGTTTGCAGTTCACCGTGAGTATCGTGCTGATTATCTGCGCGATATTCGTCCGCGAGCAACGCCAGTACATGCTGTACCACGACATGGGCTTCAACAAGGAGTGCCTGTTGCAGGTGCAGGTGTCGGGGCGTCTCGCCAACAACCGCGAAGCCGTTGAGAATCAGTTGAGAGCCGATGCTGCCGTCAAGGATTTGGCTTGGGGAGCAGGTGCTTTTGTGCGCGACAGCCGCATGAGTTGGGGCCGCAAAGTGCGGGGTGAGGAGGCGGGTTGGCAGGTCTATCCCGTTTCATGGAACTTTCTGCGCTTCATGGGCATCGAGATTGTGGAAGGCCGCGATTTCACCGAGGCCGACGAGCAATCCACAGGCACCTATATCTTCAACGAGAGGGCGCGCAACTTGTTCGAAATCACCCTTGATGACCAGATTGGCGGCCACGATGACCAAATCGCCGTGATTGCCGGTTTCTGCAAGGACTTCAACTTCGCCCCGTTGCGCCAAGGCATTGCCCCGTTTGCTTTCTATGTCTATGGCAAAGACCCGTGGAACCTTTGCAACAGGCTTTTCATCCGCACCGAGGCCGGCGTAGATATTCCCGCCCTGATGGAGCGCATCACAAAGACCCTCAACGACCTTGACCCCGACTTGGGCGAGGGAATGTCATACGAAGTGACACCTTTCGAGCAATCAATTGAAAGCCAATACAATAAGGAGCAAAACCTCTCAAAGTTAGTCACGCTGTTCACGATTTTGGCCATCGTCATCTCGCTGATGGGCGTGTTCGGCTTGGTGATGTTCGAGACGGAGCACCGCCGCAAGGAGATTGGCATCCGTCGTGTGCACGGTGCCACGGTGGGGCAGGTTTTGGCGATGTTCAACTCGCGCTTCGTGAAGATTGTGCTGGTGTGCTTCGTCATCGCCGTGCCCGTCAGCATCGTCATTATGAAGCGTTATTTGGAGGGCTTTGCCTATCAGGTGCCCTTGCATGTTTGGGTGTTTGCATTGGCGCTGTTGGCCGTTTTGGGTGTAACGATAGCGGTGGTCACCTTGCGAAGTTTGCGGGCGGCAACGATGAATCCGGTGAAGTCGCTGCGAAACGAATGATTTGAGAAACTACGGATTGCACGGATTAAACGGATGTCCGACAAGAAATTTGGAGGACGCAAGCGTCCGATTGGTACGGATTTTTGCTGGCGTTAGCCTATCCGTAGGAATTGGATGCTTGCATCCCCAAAATTTTCGGAAGCATATCCGTAAAATCTGTGTAATCCGTAGTTAAACAATTGAATACAAACAGTTAAACAATCAACAATTCAACAATATGTCAAGTTACATCAAATTCCTATCAAGAAACAAACTCTATACAATCATCGAAGCCGTGGGCTTGGCCGTGAGCCTCGCTTTCGTCATCATCATCGGCAGTTATGCGTGGCAGCAGTACAGCATCACGCGCGAAAGCCCTGACCGAAAGAACATCTACACCTTCGGAATGACCGACTATACGGGCCTCACTTACGCCTTCACCGACGAACTCATCGAGCGCGTGCCCGAGGTGGAGAAGGCCTCGCGCTATTGCGAAGGCATTAGCACGATGGTCGTGATGGACGATCAGTTCGTATCGGTGAAAGTGGTGGCCGTGGACAAAAACTTCTTCAAGATGTTCCCTTACCTCGAATTTGTCGATGGCAGTTCCGAAGGCATCGAGTCAACCTCGAATGTCATTGTCGGCGAAACCCTTGCGCGGACCTACGACCTGAAAGTGGGCCAGACGATTCGTGAGAACAACCAAGATTATGTCATCACGGGCATCCTCAAGGACAACCGCAACACCGTTTTCAAATATACCGACCTGATTGTCAACGACCGACATCCCGCCAATTGGGCAGCCTACGAAATGCCTTACGATCGTTACGGCTCGACCATCACCTTCGCGAAATACCGCAAAGGCACCGACCCGCAGGTGATTTACGACAAGGCGGAGCAGGTTTGCAAGGCCATCTATCCCGAATTTTACGGCAAGGCTTTCTTCGAAAAATTGGTCGTGAGGCGCTTCGACCAGTTGTTTTTCCGCGATGCCAACGACTCAAAGAACCAATTCAATCGCGGCGACCTCGGCACCTTGAAACTCTTGGCGATTGTCGGGTTGTTGCTGTTACTTTCTGCGGTGTTCAACTATATCAATCTTTCGTTTGCCCTCACGGGAAAACGCGCCAAGGAGATGGCCACGCGCCGACTGCTCGGAGCGCAAAAAGGCGAAATCGTTTGGAAATATATTTCTGAATCACTGATATTTACGGCAGTGTGCTTTGGCCTTGGCTTGTTGTTGGCCTATTTGTTTGCTCCCTCTGTCAATGCCTTGCTCAACGACCCTGATGTGCCGATACAGGTGCAAGTGAAACCAATGTATCTCTTGTCTTATCTCGCTGTCATTGTGGTGATTGGCGTGCTCAACGGCATCATTCCTGCCGTGTTTGCCAGTCGCGTGCAGCCGATGGATGTGGTGAAAGGCACCTTCCGCCGCAACACGAAGATGGTATTTAATAAGGTGTTCATCGTCATCCAAAGCACTTTGGCGGTCTTCCTCATCGCAATGGCCATCGTGATGGAGACCCAATACCGCACTTCACTCAATCGCCCGATGCACTGTAACACAAAGAACCTGTTTTACTTGGATGCGGGTGCGCACGGTGCCAGTCGCGAGGCTTTGAGCGAGGCTTTGGAACAACTGCCTTGTGTGAAAAAGATAGGCCATTGTAAAGGTGTGCCGGGTTATCCTGTCGGCGGACAATACAGCCTCACCCGCGACGGTGCGGAGATTGCCTATCGTATGTTCCGTGTGGATACAACCGCATTCCAAATGCTTGGTTTTGAGAAAGTAAGCGATTATGATGCACCCCTGTTCAATTCGGCGTGGTTTGGCGAGGCCGCCTTTGCCGCCACGGGCTTCGACGACGATTTCCACGACATCAGCCAGACCTTGGCACAACGGACCAAAGGCTGTGAGCAAGTGGCCGGTGTCATTCGCGATTTTCCCGTCAATAGGACAAATGTGGGCGAGGAAGACTACCTCGTCGTGAGTGTGCAGAAAATGGAAGACATCGAATGGGGTGGCCAGCGCGCGGCGTTCCTCATCGAGACGGTCGGCGACCAAAAA
Source organism: uncultured Bacteroidia bacterium (assembly GCA_902769815.1). Lineage (GTDB taxonomy): Bacteria > Bacteroidota > Bacteroidia > Bacteroidales > F082 > Limimorpha. Next base: position 7,854 of record CACXQO010000023.1, read on the forward strand.
GAGGCTCGGAAGGCCATCCGCGAAACGACAGAAGCTTGGAGCAAGGGCTTCCCGTTTATGGTTTACGCCGACGACTACATCGACAACTTCTACCGCGATGCGCTCAAGCCCGCCAAGAATAACATGCGGCTTTTGGAAGTTTTCATGCTGCTTGCCGTACTGATTTCTCTGCTTGGCCTTATCGCCATGAGCACCTATTACGCGGGCGAGAACGCCAAGAGCATCGCCGTGCGCAAGGTGTTTGGCGGAACCGTCGAGAGCGAGACGTGGCGCACTGTGAAGGAATATATGTTTTTGGTGGCGGTGGCTTGCGTCATCGCCGTCCCGATAGCGGTGTGGGCGGCACAGCGTTACCTCGAAGGCTTCATTGTCAAACTCGAAAACTACGCCTGGATTTTCGTCGTCGCCGTGGCCATTTCCCTCGTGATGGCTTTCCTTTCGGTGCTTTGGCAGACCTTGAAGGCGGCCAAGACCAATCCAGTGGATGTGTTGCAGAAGGAGTGATCTTGGAAATTATGTTTTTTCGGTAATTTTTTTTCGGTAATTTGAGAAAAAGCACTATCTTTGTCCCCAAAATCAATGTGTTATGGTTAAGAATATCAATCCGTTCATAGTTTCAGGAAAGATAGCTCCCGAATACTTTTGCGACCGTGTGAAGGAAGCGGCTGATTTGGAGAAATCGATTCATAATCAGATGAATGTGGTGCTGACCTCGCCGCGCAGAATGGGGAAGACCTCGCTCGTTGATTTCGTTTTCGACAAGCCGGAAATCAAGGATGAGTATGTCACTGTTTCGGTCGATATACTTCACACTACGACCTTTCGCGAGTTCATTCTTGCCTTCGGGACGGCGGTTTTCGACAATGTGGCCACTCGAAGTGTGAAGTTGCGCAAACAGTTTGTCACTTTCTTGAAGTCGCTAAGCGCAAGTTTTGGCTACGACACCGTCCAAAACATGCCCACTTTTGATGTCAAGTTGGGCGACGTGCAAAACCCGGAATACACTTTGGCGGAAATTTTCGGTTATCTTGAAAAAGTCGATAAGCGTTGCATCGTCGTTATTGATGAGTTTCAACAGATTACGAGGTATCCCGAGAAGAATGTCGAGGCTTTGCTAAGGACGCATATCCAGAAACTTTCGAACACCAATTTCGTGTTTTCGGGCAGTCAGCGGCGGCTTATGGAGGAGATGTTTTTCTCATCGAAGAGGCCGTTTTTCCAAAGCGCGAAATCGCTCCGTTTGGAACCTATCGCATACGATGTCTATCTGGATTTCGCGACCCGCCATTTTCGGGAGGCAGGGAAAGGCCTTGCGCCAGAGGCTTTTGCGTATGTTTACGAGGTCTTTATGGGTGTCACTTTGTATGTGCAGCGTATCATGAAGGATGCTTTTTCCGAAACGCCGAAAGGCCAAACCTGCGACGATGAGGTTGTAAATCAACTGATTGAAGATTATATTGATGAGAATGACTCTCGGCTGCGTGAACAATTGGCCTACATCACCGAGGCGCAAAAGGAGCTGCTTTACGCCATCCATGCCGAAAAACAGGTGCAAGGCATCACTTCTACGGCATTCAACAAGAAATACCGTTTGCGTTCGCCAAGTTCAAGCCAATCGGCTGCCCTAAAACTGCTTGAATACGACCTTATTACAAGAAAAGAAAAAACCTATTCCATTTCCGACCCGTTGATGAAACTTTGGTTGGATAGGAGAAAAGTATAAGCTATGCCCAAACTCAAATCAAAAATCTTAGTCGTCGATGACAACGCTGGCATCCGCTCGGCGTTGGGAATCTTGCTGCCGATGCGTTTTGCCGAGGTGGAGCTCATCGCTTCGCCCAAGGTGCTGATGGAAACCATGCGAACCTTCAAGCCCGACGCGGTGTTGCTCGACATGAATTTCGAGGCCGACATCAACACGGGCAACGAGGGCCTCTTTTGGCTTTCCGAACTGAAACACGCCTTCCCCGATGTGCAGGTGGTGCTGTTTACGGCCTACGCCGACATCGCCCTCGCCGTGGAAGGCATGAAACGCGGTGCCTTCGACTTCGTGGTGAAGCCGTGGGACAATGCCAAACTTTTGAACCTTTTGGAGAAAGCCTGCGACAAGCATAAGCATAAAGCACCTATGGAGCAATCTGATTCAACGATGATGCTGTGGGGCAAAAGTGAGGCGATGAAGGAACTCCGAAAGATGGTGGACAGGATTGCGCCAACCGAAGCCAATGTGTTGATTACTGGTGAAAACGGAACGGGTAAGGATGTGTTGGCCAACGAGATTCATCGGCTGTCGAACCGGTCGGGAAGGGCGATGGTGGGGGTCGATATAGGCGCCATCACCGAAACGCTTTTTGAAAGCGAGCTGTTTGGCCATGTGAAAGGGGCGTTCACCGATGCATACGCCGATCACATCGGGAAGTTTGAACAGGCCAACGGCACCACGCTCTTCCTCGATGAAATCGGCAACATACCCCTGCCGCAACAAGCCAAACTTCTGAGGGTGTTGCAAAACCGAAGCATCACCAAGGTCGGCGACACCCACCCGGTGCCTATCGACATTCGCCTGATTTGCGCCACCAATATGGACCTGCCTGAAATGGTCAAGGATGGGCGTTTCCGTGAGGATTTGTATTACCGCATCAACACGGTGCCGCTGCATTTGCCGCCATTGAGGGAACGCACGGATGAAATCAAGACGCTCTCCATGCTTTTCGTGAAGCGTTATGCAGAAAAGTACCATCGTCTCACCAAAGGCATCAGCGATGAGGCTTTGCGCCTGTTGCAACGTAGCCGCTGGAGTGGCAACGTCCGTGAGTTGCAAGGCTGCATCGAGAAAGCGGTCATCTTGTCGGAAAGCGAGTCGATTCAACCCACCGACCTTCAAATTCGAGCTTCTGAGCTGATTGTCACCCAACCTGTAGAGACTTTGGTGGACATTGAGGAACAAACCATCCGCAACGCGATAAAACGCTATGGCGGCAATCTTTCCTTGGTGGCCAAGTCGTTGGGAATCAGCCGACCGACGCTTTATGGCCGCCTAAAAAAATACGGGATATGAGTGTATGGCGGTGGATATTGGTGGTGTTGGCTGCGATGGCTTTTTCCGCAGTTCTGACGGCTTTCATCGTCAGGCGGCGCGATACCCGCAAGGTCTCCTTTATGATGGATGCCTTGGAGGACGACGAGCTGAATTTCCGCTTTCGGGAAAAGTCGTCGCTGGATCGCAACCTCAACCGCATCCGGGGCATCTTCGAGCGGCGCAATGCCGTCAATGAAGAGGCTTCGTGGAGCAAGCTGTTTCGCGTGATGACGCACGAAATCATGAACACCGTGGCGCCTATCGCCTCGTTGAGCGACGCCCTCTCAAAAGAGGAAAACCTCGATGTGAAGGCAGGCTTGGAAACCATTGCGGCCTCGTCGAAAGACTTGATTCGTTTCGTGGAATCGTACCGCAATTTCACCCAAATGTCGCAGCCCGTCCGCAAGGCGGTGATGGTGGACGAAATGATGGAAAGGGTGTTGCTCCTCAACAAGACCCGAATCGCCGAGCAAGGGGTCAGCCTGACCTATACCGCCAATTCGCCCGACTTGCTGATTTATGCCGACGAAGGCCAAATTGTACAGATTGTCAACAACTTGATTAAGAATGCGATACAAGCTGGAGCCAACGCCATCCGCATTTCTGCCAACCTCAACAAGGAAGACCAGACGGTCATCTATGTGACCAACAATGGCCAAGCCATCCCTTTGGCGAAACAAGAGGAAATCTTTGTGCCTTTCTATACCACCAAGCCCAACGGCACTGGCATCGGCCTGAGCCTTTCGAAGCAAATCATGGTGAGGCACAACGGCACCTTGCTCCTCGAACAAAGCGATAGCAAAATGACAGTTTTTGCTTTGGTTTTTCGGTGATTATTTATTTTGTAAATAGTTGATAATCAATTAAAAACAATAATAATACAATTCGTATAACGGGCTAAAACCACTGTTTTTTTGATACTTTTAGCCCGTTATACGAATGTTTTGCCTACTTTTGTGCCATCAAAATCAGGGTCATGGATACAATGATAGGCAGAACAAAGGAAATCGGTTTGGTTTCCAAATATATGAAATCGGGGAAGGCCGAGTTTGTTGCGCTATACGGTCGCCGAAGAGTGGGAAAGACCTTTTTGGTGACTTCTTGCTTCAAGAACAAGTTCGACTTTGACGTGACTGGTATCATTGGAGGGCGCAAAGAAGAGGAGTTGGAAGCGTTTTATGTTGCGCTGAAACGTTATGGTTATCAAGGCAAAAAGCCCAAGAAATGGATGGAGGTCTTTGAGGCCTTGCGGACTTTGCTTGAGGCGAGGATGAAGCAACGGAAAGGCAAGCGATGTGTGGTTTTTTTCGATGAGTTGCCCTGTTTCGACACGCCCAAGTCGGGGTTCGTTCATGCGCTCGATTATTTTTGGAACAGTTGGGCCTCGCGCCAAAGCAGTTTCTTTCTCGTTGTTTGCGGTTCGGCCACTTCGTGGATTGTACGCAATATCATTGACAATCACGGCGGTTTGCATGGCCGGATTACACATGAATTGCATCTGAGGCCTTTCAGTTTGAAGGAAACTGAACTTTTCCTGAAGAAGCAAAAGTCAAAGTGGAAAAGGATTTCCGTGCTGCAAGCCTACATGATTTTGGGCGGAATACCTTATTATCTGAGCATGTTGGATGTCAGCCAGAGTTTGACCGAGAATATAGACCGGCTTTTTTTCTCCGAGGATGCCGAACTGAGGAAGGAATATGCGCGGCTGTATGAGTCGCTTTTTGTACATTCAGAGCGGTATATGGATGTGATTAAAGTGTTGTCAAACAGCAAGAAAGGACTTACTCGCAAGGAAATCGCCGAGAAACTGTCCATCGCCAACAATGGTCATTTGAGCAACCTGTTGGAGGACTTAATCAACTGCGACTTCATCCGCCGTTATGATGTGGCGGGCGTTAGAGTGAAGTCGAACGGATCGATTTACCAACTCATGGACTTTTTCTCGTTCTTCTATCTCGATTTCGTGGAAGGCAGACGTCGGAAAGACCCTCATTATTGGTCGAAAATCCTGAACACGCCAGCGCAAAACACATGGTATGGGTTGGCATACGAAAGGGTTTGCCTATCGCATATTCCTCAGATTTTGAAGGTATTGCATTTGGATAGTGTGTTGACGGAGTGTTATTCATGGCGCAGCAAGAATTCCGAAGATGGAGCCCAGATTGACATCATCATCGACCGCGCCGATGATATGATCAATATTTGCGAAGTGAAGTACTCGCGCGAAAAGTATTCGTTGACGAAATCGGAGTATGCCAAGATGTTGAATCGTGTGGAAACTTTCAGCCTTGAAACCAATACGCGCAAGGGTGTTCATGTTGCCTTGATTACTACTTTTGGAATTGTCGAAAATAAGTATTCTGATATTGCACAAAATGTTGTAAATCTTAATGATATGTTTGTTTAGCTATTCCGATAACGGGCTAAAACCACTATTTTTTTGATACTTTTAGCCCGTTATCCGAACTTTTCAAGCCCATGGAACTACTGCGTTTCAGCCTTTTTTGCTTTGGTTTTTCGGTGATTATGGCATTTTTGGGGCGGCGTGTTGTTTTCTTGTGTATTTTTGCACCTAATATAAATGCTATTTGATTTCAAAAACTTTAAATAATTGTAAGATGAAAAAGTTACTTTTTACTTTGGTTTTGCTGGCCTTGTCCGTGGCGACGATGGCCGGCAATTTCGTGGTGCTTCCTTATTCGGGTCGCGCCGAACTGGAAAAACACTTCTCTGACCCCAATCAGACGGTGCATTTCTACACCAATTCAGAGGTCTTCGCCACGGCGGAACGCTTCAATGCTGCCAGTATGGTGATGGTCGACGAAAACGCTTTCTCGGAAAACGGGTGCTATACGTTGGTGTATTGCCCGAAAGCGCAACAGCAGCAATTTGACGCGCTGTTTTCGACCCAGAATTACGTCATCGTGAAAGGGGCAACGATGCCTTACAAGAACGACGGCGCAGTGGCCATTTTCAACAAAAAGGCGACTTTGCCTCGCTTGACCCGAGATTTCCCCGTGGTGACGGAGGAAGACCCTCGCATCCGGCGTTTGTGGAATTCCGACAATGCCTTTGCCGCTTCCGACTGGATTGCAGGTCGTATGCAAGCCTTGGGACTTGAAGTGGAACAACAGGCATTTTATGCCAACACTTGGTTAGGAAGCGGCCAGGCTGCGCCCAATGTCATTGGCATCCAGCGCGGTACGCTCTATCCAGATACCTACGTTGTTTGCGGCAGCCATTTCGACTCGTTCTCATGGGAAGCCATGAGTGGCGGTGCCGCTCCAGGTGCCGACGATAACGCCACGGGCGTGGCCGCTGTGCTCGAAAGCGCAAGAATTATGACGCAATACGAGTTCGAGTACAGCATCGTCTACTGCGCTTACGGTTGTGAAGAAATGGGTTTGTATGGCAGCGAGGCCTACGCATCCCGTTGCCAAGAGCAAGGCATGGACATCATCGGCTATTTCAACAACGACATGAACGGCTATCTGAATCCCGGCGACCAAATCCACATCGATTGCATTTATCCCAACTCGGTGGAACCCATCGGCGAATATTACATGAATGTCGGTGAGGTCTATTATCCCGAACTGCCCATTCGCCACGTCAACTTCAACGAGGGCGACAGCGACCACACCTCTTTCAATAATCACGGCTACATGGGCATCTATCCTTTTGAGGACTACCAAAACTACAGTCCTTACATCCACACGCCCAACGACTTGATTGGCACGAGTGTGAACAGTTTCGAGATGTCGCAGCAGTATTGCCAGATGAACATTGCTTGTTTGGCCGAGATTGCCAATCCTATGGGCGAAACGCCGCAGGTGTATTGCAATCCGGTGAGAGATTTTGATATTGAGCTACCTGTATGGAAAGATACATCCCCTCTTTGGTTACATTGGAAATCTCCTGAAGAAGGCTCAACAGGCGAAATAGAGCGATTCGATGTGTATCGCGACAATGTGGTTATTGGAGCGGTGGATTGGGCGGATTCCACTTATCTTGGTTATTGGGGCTATGAGTATATGGATACGATTACTATCGGA
>CACXQO010000024.1 GCA_902769815.1 uncultured Bacteroidia bacterium
TCAAACATTTTTTCAGATAAAGTACATTTACCTCATAACTTTTTCTTTTAATAGGTGATTGATGAAACGCTATCAGAATTACAATTTCCATTGGGAAACAATGAATCTATGTCTTTATCGGCAGGGGTTGCGCCATGCTCCACCTGCCTTTCAGAATGGTCATAAATGTGGCACAAACAACCGGCTGCTACAATGTAACAGTCCTACACCATCCCGCCTGGGCTGTAGGGCTGTCGTACCACGGTAGCCGAATAATTCATTCGCGCATAGCAATTGCTGATATTCAAGCCTTACGACTTGCAAATTCAGAAGAACGGGTTTAATATTGGGATTATTCGGGAACTTGGGAAAGTCACAAAAGTGTCCATAACTCGAAATTTTGTTGAGATATGGACACTTTTGAATGTTATTGTCGGAACAAATCATCCATGACAACCTCGTTTTGCACAATGCCGGAATGAATACCGCGCAAAACGCCGTAGGTGGTCACCATAGTTGTAGCAAGGCTTTTTCGGGTCTTGGTCTTCGCCTTGAAGATGGAAAGATAAAAAGCAAAAAAACACAGATATGGACACTTATAATTTACAAAAAGTGTCCATAACTCGAAATTTTGTTGAGATATGGACACTTTTGAGTGTTATTGTCGGAATAAATCGGCCATGACAACCATAAGCAAAGCGGCTGCCACGGTGCTTCGACAGGCTCAGCAACCTTGTGACGGCCCTGCACCGCCCCGCTCGGGCTGTAGGGCTGTCGTACCACGGCAGCCGCAATATTCATTCGCGCATTGCAAATGCTGAAATTCAGGCTTTATGAATTACAGATTCGGAAGAACGAGCAAAAATAGGGAGTAAAACCATAAATTTACCCCCTGTTTTCAATAATCGATGTTCAATACTTACCTAATGACAATCTTCTGTGTCTTAACGTAATTACCATTAATGAGCTGCAATACATAAACGCCGGAGGCTATGCCATTGGTAGATACATTGTGGGCAACATCTGTACTAACAACGACATGTCCAAGCATATCCACGATTTGCAGCGTGGCATTGGCACAATCACCTGTAACAATGATATTCCCATTGCTGACAAAGGCAAAAGGCTCCTCATCTTCATTATCTGTGTTTCCGCTAGCAGAAAACACCAAGCGGAAACGAGAAGCATAATCGTTTGTCTTGGATTCGAAAGTATAGCTTGGTGTAACCAAAAGGTCTATATCCGTACCCGTCATATTATCAATAAGATGCAGATAATTTATTTCTACGCTTTCGGGTTTTACAGAAATCGTGTAGCTGCCGCTCTCTTTGGCCTCGAAATTCAGTGGCATTTCGTCCTGCTTCTCGGCGTAGGCAATGGCATAATCTTCATTGCCTTGCGGAATGTAGAGTTTCGCGTTGTCCTTGTTGAAAACGAATTTTCCTAATTGGTCGCCTTCGTTGAAGCTGACGATGGCCTTGTCTTGGATGGCGTTGCTGCGGGTGTTGTTTTGCGCCACGGCGATTTGCAATATGCCGTTATTGTTGGAAACTTGTCGTGATTCTCTTGTGAAAGTAATGGGTTGCCCCAATACCGTGGCTTGTACCATAATGCCTGTGCAGGGATTGATGGTTCCGCCTGACGAAACCGCAATTGGATCAATCTGCGTACCTTCTGCATTCATCACATAGTAACTGCTTCCAGTTACGGTAGCCGCCATTGGAAATGGATTGCCCACAAGATTCCAACCAGCACAGGGTTCGCCTGCTTCATAAATGAGATTGATGGTTTTTGTCGAGTTTTCGTTGAACGTCCCTTTGAAAATAAGGTTCACATCTTCCTTGTTGGCGTAGAGATAGCCTTTTCCGTTGGCAATGGTGAAGTCATTAGTGTGAGCCTTGTAGTTTTTCCATTCCAGGCCATTGTCACCTCCTGTTTGGTCAAAATAGTAAAGGTCGTATTCCGTTTCGGTAATCATGTTTTCAATGGCGGTTGGTGCAGTGTTTGCTGAAAGCGGCGAGGCAATGAATGCCCAATTGCCATTGCTGGTTTCATAGCCTGAAATAGTTTTGTAGGCCATTGGATAGATTCTGCTCTCGTAATCACTCCAATAAGTAGCAGTTTTATAGGCATTTAATGATTCATAGGGAACATATATTTTTAGGGTATTGCTTGTACCATGAAATGTATAAGTCAAAATAGGCGGAGTGGTAGTAAGCATATTGATAGAAGAAAGTTCGCTGCAGCCATCACAGAATCCAGCAATAAAATGACCATAGCCAATCAAGGTCACAGAATTGCCAATAGTTATTGAGGTAAGTCCGCTGCAATTTTCAAAAGCAGCATCACCAATTGTGGTCACTGAATTGGGTATAGTTAGTGTAGTAAGACCGCTGCAAGAAATAAAAGCAAAATCATCAATTGAAGTCACAGAATTTGGAATAGTTACTGATGTCAGCCCACTGCAACCTTCAAAAGCATGATTGCCAATTTTGGTTACTGTATTGGGGATAACTGTGTTTTTGCAGCCTACAACCAGTTTATTTGTGTTTGTCTCTATAATGGCATTGCAGCTGTTTCGCGAGTCATAAACCGTATTATTTGATTCTGTTATGATTTGTTCAATTCCGATGCAAGAACAAAAAACCCTATTACCAATCGAAACCACAGAATTGGGAATGGCTATTGAAGTAAGTCCACTGCAATGGCCAAAAGCATAATTGCCGATTGTAATCACAGAATTGGGAATAGTAATCGAGGTAAGACCGCTACAAAGATGAAAAGCATAATCGCCAATTTTGGTCACGGTATTTGGGATAATCGTGTTTTTGCAGCCTGCAACCAATTCGTTTGTGCTAGTTTTGATGATAGCATTGCAATTGTTCCTTGAATCGTAAACCGTATTTTGAGATTGCACTAAGATTTGTTCAACTCCGTCGCATCCGCAGAAAGCTTCATCATTGATCACAGTCACAGAATTTGGAATGGTTATTGATGTAAAACCGTGGCAACTAGTAAAAGCATATCTTTCAATAGAAGTCACGAAATTTGGTATAGTCAAGTTGCCTGTAAGTCCGTTGCAACCGTAAAAAGCACTATTACCAATTGAAGTCACAAAATATTGGTTGCCATTAGCATCATAAACATACTTTGGCAAAATAATGTTGCCTGTAGGTTTGGTATAACCTAACCAATCTGAAGCAGGGCGTGTCAGTTCCACATAATGGTATTCAGCGTTTGTGATGTTGTAATACAAGGTTTGCCCTGTTTCACAAACCGCAGAAAAGTCGTAGGCATAGCCTTTTGTCAATCCAGCTATTCCGAATAGCAGAACAAGCAGAATGGTCTTGACCGTCCAGTTTGTTTGTAAATTGTTGTTTTTCATACTTTTAATTTTTTAACTATTATTTTTCTGTTTTTGCGTTATTGACCACTATTTCATTGAAAAACTTTTGAAATTTCGGATTATAATCGTCTTTGTGCTCCTGCCATAATTCGTAATAATCACCTTTTACTTCGTGTTTCATCCCTTCTTTCCAAATTTTCCAAACTCCTTTTGGCAAATATCTTTTTTTGTGCATAAAAACTCTTCACTGCACAAGTCTAAATATAGTATTTGAAAATCGAATTTGTCTATTTCATTCTTTAGACTACGTAACTTGATTTCTTGATAACGACGAGTAAATTCCGCATACATTAATATCCTGTTGTTACAATAAGCAACAATTACAGCAGCAATAGCAGCGGCAGCGGAGATTAAACAGATTACAACTTCAGCTGATTGACTTTCGATAAATAACATTTTGATTCATCAGTGTTTATTTTGCCCCGAAGCTCCAAGAACATCTTAATTATGGCAAAGAGAGCGGAGCCTCCCAAACTTATCCTTATTTCCTGTAGTTGGGCCTAGACTTCCCGTAAGAAAAAGAAACAACGAATAATGGTCTGCTCCACTGTTTATGCAGGTGTATAATACACAAACATAACAGTGAAAGCACCCCTCTTCAATCGTCCTCTTTCTTACTTTTTGAGTGAAGTGTCTAGGTTCACTACGAGGAACAAAGCGAAGAATGCGCTTTCTCTGGCCGTTCCGATTTCTCCCGGAAAGGCGTTGCAAAAATAGGTATAATTTCTTTTGGGTGGAGGAAAAAGAAACAAATCTTTCACAAATCTGCCAGAAATGCCGTTTCCATTTGGAGAATATTGGTAATTTTGCGGCAAATTAAGAAGGATAGATAATGACAACATTGGCACAAAAAATCACAGAGACACCTATGGCTCCATATATGGCTTTATTGCAGGCCATGAGCCATGAGGAAAAGCGGATAGTAGTCATGTTCCTGATAGAGACGATGAATGAGCAGGAAAGCGACATTGACGAGATACGCAGAAAACTAAATGTCCCCGAATCGCCAAAGACAAAATGGTTTCGCGAACACTCGACAACTGGGCTCAAATGGAACAAGTTGGAGGCTTGGAGCCGCCTGACCGAGAAGCAACGCGAAGAAGCCACGCGCTTGAATCTGTCGGCTGAAGACATGGACGAGCGGACATTTTACATCATAGAAAAACACATGAGATGAAGCGAGTTTTCCTCGACACGAACATTCTGATGGATGCCATAGAGTTTCGTCAACATGGGGCAGAAGCCAATCTACTGTTGGACATGAGTCGTGCCAACATAATCCAAACTTGTGTTGCGGTGATGTCATTTTCAACGCTTTCTTATCTTCTGCGCCGCCGCACAAAAGAAGACATTCACCAGATTTTTGAGAATCTTGCTGATGCCATTGAGATTCTGCCTATGGACGACAAACAATTCTTTGAAAGTATGGCATTTGGTCCAGTACAAGATTTCGAAGACATGATGCAATACCAATGCGCCAAAGCCAACGGCTGCGATGTCATCATAACGAACAATGGCAAGGACTACGCCGAGTTTTGCGACCTGCCTTTTATGACTGCCGCAGAGTTTTTGAAAGAATTAGGCAATTAAAATATGATAAGCATGATACATCAACTAAACACTTTAGTCTCGTAATGTTTAACCGGGTGGCACGAAAAGGCATAGTAGCCACCCGCAACATTCGAGACACAATGAGTAGAAGCAAGAAAAAGTCACCTGCCAGCACCTGTTGCTGCTGCAAGTCGCAAAAACGCGGAAAACAATTCTGCAATCGTAAGTTTCGCCGCCGTGAACGAATGATGATAGGCAAAGGCCAATATGACCGACTGCCGAACAAACCCATTGAAGTTACAGACCCGTGGGATTTAGGCGGCGACGGCAAAACCTTCTGGGGGTTCAGCCCCGATGAAGATTGGTTCATCCGTCTGATGCGCAAATGAAGTGTTTCTTGGGGGGATTCTTTTTTTTTCGCCAAAACGCTTGCGGGATGGGAAAATGTTTGTAATTTTGCAGTGTCAGAAATGACTAATCCGGTACTTGCCGCGTGGGGGTAAGCCCGTATCGACCCTGCCCCAAATTTAAAAAGCCACCCATAAAGGCGGCTTTTTTATTGTTCGTATTTCTGTCTGAAAAGAATCAAATAAATCGGGTTCTTGGTAAAACGACGAATTACAGAAATGGCTTTCCTACCTTTATAGACCAACACCTCGGAAGCCTCTGGATTAGCCTCGAAATAGTTCTTGATTTGTGTTGCCATCAGTCGGGCATTATAGGTGGTGCAAACATTGATGAGCACATGGTTGGTCTGACCTATTGACTCCATCAGCCTATTTTCCAACGATGATTTACCCGAAATCGTTTTCAGGTCGTATAACTTGTAAATGCCCTTATTCTCAAAGATAAAATCAGCAGTTCTGATGCCCTTAGGGTTGGGAAGGATATAAACTTTGTTGCCATGAGCGACCGCCTTTCGTGCAGCATCGAGAAGCGAGGGGAGATCTTCATGATGGCTCGCGTCTGCCACAAAAATATCCTTTTCATTCTCAACGGGTTTGAAGATGCTCATTTGTGCCAACATCTTCAATTGGCGAACGAAGTCGGCTCCTTTCAATACATGTAGCCGTGCTAATTCTAATGCTATGTTGTATTCAGGCATATCGTTCTTTCATGAGTTTTCCATATTTTCAATAGCGATTAGGTATGGAGAACTTTTCTCGGATGCAAAAGTACGAAAAATATAGTTTGTTCAAAGCGTTTTGGCATTTATGACTCACCGCGAAGTCACTTTATAATGCGTGACCTTCCCGTCTTTCCAAGTACATTCCACCACCTTGCCGCCGCGGGCGCAAAGTCCTTTGAAATAGCCGTTTTTCCATACCAAAGGCAGGGCCGGCAATAACTCTATTTGACCGTCGTGGCTTTGCAACAGCATCTCGGCAATGCCTGCCGTGCCACCAAAATTACCGTCTATTTGGAAAGGTGGATGGGCGCAAAAGAGGTTAGGATAGGTGCCTGCACGATGCTTGCCGTCAGGTCGGATGGCAGGTTCCAATAGATTTCTCAAGAGTTGATAAGCATGGTCGCCGTCGCCGAGGCGTGCCCAAAAACAGATTTTCCACGCCCGCGACCAGCCTGTGCCTTCGTCGCCACGGCGGCGCAAGGTCTCGCGGCAGGCATCCATTAATTCCGGCGTTTTCGATTGGGTGAGCATCGTGCCGGGATAAAGCCCAAACAGATGCGACACATGCCGGTGCTGCGGCTCCACTTCCTTGTAATCCTTCAGCCATTCCTGCAAATACCCCGCTTCGCTGACCTGCATCGGCGGAAAATGGGATTTCGCTGCTTGTAGGCTGTCAGAAAAAGCCGCATCCACACCCAAAATCTCCGCCGACTGACAAACCGCATCATACAACTCACTGACAATCTGCACATCCATCGTGCTGCCCATGCAAACACTGACGGCAGTGCTGTCGTTCAGCCAAAAGGCATTTTCGGGCGAAGTGGTCGGGGCGGTGACGAGCCAGCCGTGTTCGGGTTCCTCTATCATCGCATCGAGGAAGAAGAGAGCGGCTTCTCTCATTAATGGATAGGCTTCTCTCAGAAAATCAATATCTTGAGTAAACTCGTAATGCTGCCAAGCGTGCAAAGCCAACCAAGCCCCGCCCGTGTTGGTCGCGCCCCACGAGGGATGCTCGCCCGGTGCGGTGAAGCCCCACGGATTGCACACCACATGGGCAGTCCAGCCTCGCGCTCCGTAAAAGTCGCGGGCGGTTTTGCTCCCCGACGGCATCAGCCCTTCGGCAAAACGGATTAAGGGCAAATGCAGTTCAGAAAGGTTGCAGACCTCACAAGGCCAGTGGTTCATCTCCACATTAATATTAAGGTGGTAGTCGCCGTTCCAAGGAGTTTGAATCGTGTTGGCCCACAACCCTTGCAAGTTGGGCGGCAAAAGGTCCTCGCGGGTGGAACTGATAAGCAAATAACGCCCGAAATGGAAATAACACACGGGCAGCCAAGGGTCGTCGTTCACGAGGAAGTCTTTCAAATGGTCTTCCAAAGTAAGGTCTTGATTCTCTTTTTGTTCGCCAATCTGCAACTCCACGCGGTCAAACAGTTCGTGGTGAGCTTTCAAATGGTCTTTTTTCACCGCATCAAACCCTTTTTCGATGGCCTTTTGCAGGTGTTCATTAACATAGATTTCGGGATTGTCGCACATAAAATCGGTGGCGGCACAAAAGTAGATAATCGTTTCACTGTTTTCTGTAACCGACTGTGCTTTAGTATAATACTTCATTCCTTCCACGCCTTCCACATAACTCTCCAATTGGCCGTGCATAACGATACCATCTGCATTGGTGAAGACTTCGGCTTTTTCTTGCCTCGAAAGTCCGAGCGAAACAGAAATAAGGCCTGTCAGACGCAACACCGCGACATCATCAATTCGTGAAATGAAGGCCTCGCGCTCATAATGTTGGCCACCTTTTTCAAAAGAAACTTTGTGGATGGCATCGTTAAGGCAAAGTGTTCGCTTATAATTGGTTACAGAACCCGAATCAGGATAGTAGAACTCGATGGCCATTTGACCCAAAGTCTGGTAGCAGCCAAACGGCACTTGCGCGCCTTGTCCGTGGCCCGAACCCGCGCCACCACAGACAAAAGTCTCGTACATCAAGTTTTGGGCTTCGTCGTTCTTGCCTTCTTTCAACAGCCTTTGGATTTCGGGCAACGATTCCAAAGCCTTGGGATTGCTGTCGTCGCTCGGTGCGCCGCTCCATAAAGTGATGTCGTTCAGCACGATGGTTTCCTTGTCAATGCTGCCATCGGGCATCATACCGAGGTGTCCGTTGCCCAAAGGGAAACATTCCTCCCAGATTTGGGCGGGTTGGGTCATAACCAAGTTCCATTGTTCCTTCTCAACTTGCTCATTACAAGCGAATAAGAAGAAAGAAAGAACAAACATTAGCGAATATTTCTTCATAGTTACCATTGTGTTAATGATTAGAACCCCACCCTACTTTTAACCCGTTTCAGCGTGTTCCGTCCGACAAGATAGGCATAGCAAGCCGCTGGCATAAACTGCAGATTGCCCCAACTTTGGCCAACCAAACCGCTTTGGGTCATCGTGGTTACCAAAGCCTGCGTCAAGTGGTTGGTTTCCATATAGGTTTTCAACGAGGATAGTTCGTTGGGGTTCTCAAAATAGCGGTCGCTCCACTTGACTTCAACGGCCCAATCGGGTTTTTGTCGCGCCGCATTGATGCCCACAATGTCCACCTCCCCCATCTCCTTCTTCCCGATGCGCCAGTTGGCGTAACTGACATCGTCGCTCAGACGAGGCACCCACTGCGCGATGACGGCAGTCTCCACCATCTCGCCAATCTCTGCATCGGCGGTGGTGATGGGCTGGAAAAGGGCGCAACGCAACGAAGGATTGGTCAGGTAAATCTTGAAATTCCGCTCGCGCTGGTAGCGTTTGGCGGTGTTGTCGGTGCGGTGTATGGTCTTGATGAGGAACGCCGCCTCAAGATATTCAAGGTATTTTCGCAGCGTGTCCTTTTTCACACCCGTATTTTGCGCGAGGCTTTCAAACGAGAACTGGTTGCCCGACAGATAGGCAATCATCGTGAACATAGAATTCAGTTCCTGCACGTCGGTAATGCCGTACAGAATGGGCAAGTCACGCATCAGCACCTTGTCAATGATGTCGTGACGGATGTATTGCCCTGGGTCGGCTTGAATTTCCGTGTTGAAGGCCACTTCGGGATAGCCTCCGTAGTTGATGTAGTCGACAAACAATTCGTTGAGTCGCTGAATGTCAGTCGATTCAATGATGGGAGTGGGCTGTCCGTTCCAATTGACTTCGCTTTCCTTAACCAGATGCTCTTGTTGGTGCAGATGAAGGTATTCGTAGAACAACAGCGGAGGCAGATGGAAATCGGTGAAGCGTCCGGCACCGCTCTCTATGCTCTTTTTCTTCAATGCCGCCGCCGCACTGCCCGAGGCCACAAAACGCACGTTGGGAAACGCATCGACCAACGATTTGAGGTGAATTTCCCAATCTTTCAGGTATTGCACCTCGTCGAAAAAGACATAATACCGCTCTTCGGACGAAAACGCCTTCCCAACGGCCTTGAACGCAATGTTCATCAGTTGTTCGAGGGAAATTCCATTGTAAATAGGCGTTTCCACAGAAAGATAAACGAGGTTTTGTGGCGAAACACCCTCATTAATAAAGCGTTGTATGGAATGATAAATCATCACCGTCTTCCCGACACGGCGCGGTCCCATCAGGATAAAAGCCCTTTTGACACTCATATTGCTCACCATCGAATGGAAACTGTCAAGATAAGCCCTCGGCATCAATGCCTTGAAATCTTCGCGAATAACCCCACTCGACCACCAAGGGTTGTCAAGCCTCATTCGGGAAATCATCTGTTTTTCAACAAGTTCATCTATTACCATCGCTTTTCATTTTTGTTTTACGCCGCAAAGATACATCTTTTTGGAAAAATAAGACTAATTATTTCGCTTATTTTGCCAAATTCAGTAAATTTAATAAAAATAGATGAATAAAAACCCAATTCTATTTTTATTTTTCCATTATATTTATTTGATATACAAATATTTAAAACTACTTTTCCAAATAAGCGGTTTTTATCCGCTTATTTTTCCAATGGAGGAAATTTAAAATCCAGCATTACCATCGTCACCCCGACCATCAAAAAAACGGCACCGAAATCTTCCGGCACCGTCTTTCAATTGCAAGTTCAAGATGGATATTATTCGACGACAATCCGCTGCGTCTTCACTTCATCGCCTTTGATGAGCCGCAAAACGTACACGCCTTGGGCCATTCCATTGGTGGAAATATTGCGTGCAACATCCGCACTAACAATGATATGCCCCGTCATATCCACGATTTGCAGCGTGGCATTGGCATCCGAAACGATGATGCTACCATTGCTGATGAAGGCAAAAGGCGCGTCATCGTCGCCGTCAGCGTCCCCGCTGACGGAAAACACGAGGCGGAAACGGGAGGCGTAGTCAGTCGTTTTGGCAGTGAAGGTGTAAGTGGCGGGTTGGAAATCCTCCTTGCCCCCTTTGCAAAGGGGGAGCAGGTCGATGTCGGCGCCGGTTAGGTTGTCAATAAGGTGCAGATAGTCAAACTCCGCGTTCTCGGCTTTGATGCTGATTGTGTATTCCCCATTCTCCGTAGCCTCAAAGTTCAGCGGCATTTCGCCCTGCTTCGCGGCGTAGGCAATGGCATACTCTTCATTGCCTTGCGGAATGTAGAGTTTCGCGTTGTCCTTGTTGAAAACAAACTTGCCCAATTCGTCACCTTCGTTGAAGCTGACGATGGCCTTGTCTAAAACGGCTGCTGAGCTTGTCGAAACGCCGCCCTTCGACCCTTCGACAAGCTCAGGGTCCAATTGGCTTAACACGATTTGCAAAACACCTTGGTTGACAGCCGTTTCGGGTGCGGTCTTGCTGAAGGTAACAGACTCGCCCGTGTTTTCCGCTTTCACCATTACGCCCGTGCAAGCGGGAATGGCCGTTTCCATTGAAACCGCAACCGGCTCGATGGCAGAACCGTCTTCGTTCATCGTATAGTAACTCTTGTTGGCGTAGGCACTGACGGGGAACGGATTTCCCACTAAATTCCACCCGGAAAAAGTGGCATCGGCATCATAAACAAGTCCCACATTTTTAGTTTCGTCCTCATTGAAAGTGCCTTTAAAAACGAGGTTCACATCCTCCGCGTT
This sequence comes from uncultured Bacteroidia bacterium, assembly GCA_902769815.1. GTDB lineage: Bacteria > Bacteroidota > Bacteroidia > Bacteroidales > F082 > Limimorpha. Next base: position 11,149 of record CACXQO010000024.1, read on the forward strand.
GGCGTAGAGGTAGCCTTGGCCATTCACGAGGTTGAAGTTGTTAGCCTTATAGTTTCTCCATTCGGCATTTTCGGTTTGGTCGAAACAGTAGAGGTCGTATGTGCCAGTAGTGGGAAGCATATCATCGATTTCAGTTGGGGCAGTGCTTTCCGCTAATGGCGAAGCGATGAAACGCCAATGACCTTCGGTACTACCAAAACCAGAACAAACATTTTGCGTCCAACCTAGGATAATATCTGAGTAGTTACTCCAATTGGAATCGGTCTTGTATGTATTTATTGATTCGTATGGAACATAAATAACAGTACCATAGAAAGGATAAGATTCTGTTGATGGAGGAACAATGCTTCTTAACAAAATCGAGACAAACCCTTCTCCTCCAAATGCTTCACTGCCAATGAAAGTCACTGAATTGGGTATTTCTAACGAAGTTAACCCTGTTTCGAAAAACGCTGACCTACCAATAGAAGTCACAGAATTTGGTATTTCGATGAAAGTAAGCCCAAAACACCCAGAAAACACCCTATCGCCAATGGATGTAATGCCATCGGGAATGAAGGTGTTTTTGCAGCCTGCAATTACAGTATTTGTTATAGTCTCAATGATGGCATTACAATTCTCTCTTGAGTCATAAATACCATTTTCGGAACTTACAACAATTTGTTCTAACATTGGACAATATCCAAAAGCTCCACTACCAATGAAAGATACAGAACTTGGTATTTCCAAAGAAGTCAAAGACATACACCCATCAAATGCATAATCTCCAATAAAGGATACAGAATTAGGTATTTGTATTGAGTTAAGACAACCTGCACCCCAAAACGCATGATTGCCTATGTGTGTTAACATATTGCCTAAAGTAACGGAATTCAGGCTCATACAAGAACTAAATGCAGAGTTCCCGATAGAAATTACTGAATTAGGGATTTCTATAGACATCAGATTCCAACACTCAATAAACGCTTTGTCCCCAATGGAAGTAACAGTTTCAGGTATGATGGTGTTCATGCAACCGTAAAGCAAGGTGTTAGTATAGGTTTCAATGATGGCATTGCAATTGTTCCTTGAATCATAGACAGTGTTTCCTAAACAGACAGAAATTTGTTCCAAAAATGAACCATAACCACTATTAGACACAAATGCACCTTCAACAATGGAAGTCATGGAATTGGGAATAGTCACAGATGTAAGTTCATTGCAATTCGAGAAAGCCCATCCTGCTAATACTCTCGTCCCTTCATCAATTATCAAAGATCCAGTCGGTGCTTGACCTTTGTATCCAAGACAGATTCCATCTTTGTACAAAATCCCATCTGGTTGATTGTTGTACCATCCCGTATTGTAAAAAGATGAATTATATATTTCAGTTACTGAAGTTGGAATAGTCATTGAGATTAGATTAGTACACCCTCCAAACGCACTTTCTCCGATGGATGTCACAGAATTAGGGATTATCACAGAAGTAAGACAAGATGCACCATTAAAAGATTTGTTTTTGATTACACTAATAGTTTCAGGAATAACTAAATCTGTCACAAGTTCATTGTCAATGTAAAGATTATGGGCATAATAGAGAGGGTTAGTGATGTACTCGTCATCGAATGAAATTCCACACCAATGTTCTATATCACCTGTATAATATACTGAATTTAGACCTGTGCATCGAAAAAAGGCATAGGTTTGAATGTCAGTGACAGTATTTGGAATTACTACAGATGTCAGATTGTTACAACTATAAAACGCTCTTCTTGCAATTGTAATTACTGAATATTCGTTGCCGTCGTACATAACAGAAGACGGAATGATTAAAGAACCTGTCATCGTTGAAGCACTTAAAACATGTCCTGTTACACTTACAGTCCTGTCTGTAGCACTGAGAACAGTATACTTCAAATAGCCATCGTCAAAGTTTTGAGCAACTGCTTTCGTCATTCCCGCCACTCCTAAAAGCAGCGCAATCATCACGGCCTTAGCCGTCATTCCAAATTGTAAAAATCTCTTTTTCATTTTATTAGTGTTTAATTGTTATTGTTCATTTTCAACCGACATAAAAAACAGCGTGGAATCAATCCCTTGCCTGACACTCGGGTTACCACTCCCACACCTCAAACAAGTTTTCCACGCCGTAGCAACTACGGCATTTGTAACTTGTTCTTGAGGTGCCCCCGAAGGGACAGGGTGGTAAATGAGTGTCAAGAACAGCAACAATTGCTATTTTTTTAATATTTCTATTTCCGTCGGATGCGCCCGATGCGCTGTAATCATTCGTTTATTGTTTGGTTAGACTTTCGTTTGTGAAGGCAAAAGTAGGAAGAAATTCGTTTGCTTGGCACGAACCGGAAACAAATCTTCCAAAAATCTGCCGGAAAATCTGCCGGAAAACCGTTGCCGTCGGGAGAATATTGTTACTTTTGCGGTCGGAAACAAAAAAATGCTGGATTATGACGACATTTGCACTGAACAATCTTTGGAATTACCTGCAAGGGCTGATGCTCTCGCAAAGCGAGCGCGAATGGTTGGTGAGGAAACTCTCTGAACCGGTGGAGAAAATTGCCGATATTGAGGATGAAGAACCAGTCAGCCAGACATTGAAGGACTTGGTCATTCCTGACAAACTGCGTCGTAAGCGCGGCTGCATCAAACTGACGGAAGAGGATTTGAAAGACGAACACATCCAATACCTTTTGAACCGATGAAGCGCGTTTTTCTCGACACAAACATTTTGCTTGACTTTGGACTGGGACGCAAAGGTGCCGAAGAAGCGGAAAAAATTCTCGCCCTTGGGTTGGCGGGAGTTATTGAGATTTGTGCCTCATACCTTTCGTATGCCAACATGGGATTCATACTGAGGCATCACCCCAAGGAGGAAATCTATGATTTGGTCGCCCAAATGCGCGAAGATGTACTGGTGCTTCCCACCGATGCCGTCCAACTTGACAAAGGACTGGCGCTTTTCGCCAACAACTTTGAGGATGCTTTGCAATACCAATGCGCCAAAGCCAACGGCTGCGATGTCATTATTACAAACAACGGGAAAGATTATGCCGAATTCTGCGACTTGCCCTTTATGACCGCCGCCGAGTTTTTGAAGGGATTATGATACCCTATATTGCGTTGGATGCCTGAGTCTTATCAATCATAGCATAGCCCAAATGATTATACTGCTATTCCAGTTTGCATTACATCATCGTAAAGAATGCTATCCTCATGGTCTTCCATAAGCACAGGCTCGATGAGACTGGTCACCGTATGTCCATCGCGAACAAGACTGACCGACTGTTGCAGCCATTCCTCGTCGTTCACATTGGGGATGATTACTGCCACATCAATATCGCTCCAAGGGTTGGGAGAACCTTTGGCGTATGAGCCATAAAGCATGACCTTCAGTTGTCCGTCGAACCGGGGGGCTATCAGTTGCTTGTAGCGTCTAACGAGTTGGAGGACTTCTTCAAGGCTGAGTATTCTTGGAGTATCCATTGTTTGAATTGTTTGGTTTGTTCAACTATGCTATGGCAAGTCTCTTCATTCAGTGCCAATGCTATGCGTTGCTTATGTTCGGGATAGCGGGCAGCGATGTACATAGGGCTCATCTGCTCAATGAAATCCTTTTGACTGTCGCTCAGCTTGTCTATCAGCCCACAGCCTTCCAACAATCGCCAATGGTCGTGCAGATAAGGCGGGTCGTCGTCGCGTGTGCCGCACCAAAAAGCTTTGATGACTTTTTCCAATGCTTGATGGCACTCGAAAGCAACATAAAGCCATCGGCCTCCCTGTTGCATCCATTCAGCGGCATCGATGTCACGGTCAACAATTTCGAGCCATTTCTGCATTCTGCTTACATTTGCCATAGTCGTGCTATTCTCTTACTTTGTGGAGGCAAAAATACATATTTTTCA